>CAZQZX010000111.1:0-21578 GCA_964597885.1 uncultured Planctomycetota bacterium | reverse complement strand
CGAACACGACTCGGGAGTGGGTCGAGAGCAAGCCGTCGTCGTCCTCGGCGAGTACGATGCCATTCGCGTCACGGAGCACCAGGTAGGCATCGAAGAAATGCGAACGGAGTTCGATCGTGTACGTCCCGGGAGCCGCGATCTCGATTCGACAGGAAGTGCCCCGGGTGACCGATCGTGTATAGGATTGTGAGCGGAGCGTCGTCGTGGACACCCGAGCCGCTTCCTCGTCGATGACGCCGGTCAAGACCTCCTCCGGGCTCAGCACCGGCAAGGAGTTGATGTCGATGGCAGGCTTGGGCGCAGGCGGCTTCTTTCCCTCACCCGGCGGCTCATCCGCCAGGCACACGGCCCCCAGCACGACGAGAGCCAAGCCCCACGCAGCGATTCCCGCTTGTCGCATCCGATTCTCCAGGCGAGTTCTTCCCGTACGTAAGAGGTCCGATAGCGGGGCCATCTTACGGGATCGGGCGTGCCGCGGGGAAGAGGGATCGACTCACCATGATGGAGGATTCGAGATGTCCAGAGAAACCGCACTCGCATTTCGCGATGCCGTGGCGAAGGACGCCGCTATCCAGAAGCAGCTCGCCGAGGCGAAGGGGCCCGAGGATCTCGTGACCCTGGGTCAGACGCACGGGTTCGACTTCACGTTGGACGAGTGCAAGGACGTCCTGCAGTCGATCCATACCGGCGAGACCGCGTCGAGCAGTCAGGAGAGCACCTAGCACGCCGATGACTCGAATGGGCGGGTGACCGCGGGGCGCTCGTCTACTCGACTCGGATCACGATCGCGTTCGTCACGCTGGCGTCGGCGATCGCGGCCGATGCGTTGTCGAGCATGAAGCCCTGCAGCGTGAAGACGGTCCCGGGGTCGAGGTTATCTGCGCGGATTCGGAACAGCTCGTGGGGCGCCGGCTCGGAAGGGCGGTGGTGACGGCCGAGGCGGTCCGGGAAGCCGAGATTGTTCCAGATACAGTCCAGCGCCCCCGTCGCGTCTCGGGAGAGCGGGGTGCCGAACGTCATCCATCCGAGTCTGCCGGGCTGTCGCGAGACGGTGTCGATCGTCGGCTCTCCCCGGAAGGCGTACAGCACGTACGGCGCGTGCGCGGGCCCCGCGATCGGCGGCGAGAGGAGGACGCTCAACCAGTCGCCCGGCCCCACGCGGACTTCCCGCATCGTATCGCCCACCGAGGAGTTCACGAACAGGACTTCGCCGGGCGGTGTATCGGGTGCGGCGGCGCCGATCTCACCGAAGCGAGCGGCGTGCTCGATGGCCATCTCGTCCGCTCCGATGTCGACTCGAGGTTCGGCACCCGGACTGCCGGGAAGCACGCGGGCCTGACCGTCGACGTCGATGCCGGTGAGCTCTTGCACCACGGAGGTCCCTGCGTCGACGCAGGGCGAACCGGTCCGCAGGTGGGGATCGGCCACCGGCCCGCCGATGTGCAACGGATGCGCGTTGATGTTGCCCGCGCCGGGCCACCCGCCACCGACGAGGCAGTGGGTCGCGGTCAGCGTCGCGCCCTGTCCGAGCCGGATGGGCGCCGCCTGGCCATTCCAGAAGATCGTGTTCACGGCGGTCACGTCGCTCCCGATGACTTGCAGACCGGGCTCGACACTCGGACCGAACAGGGAGTTGTTCAGTAGCCTGACCCGCGCACTCGATCGGATCCAGTGAATCGCGTTCGGTGCGTTGGCCGAGAACGCGTTCCCGATCAGGAGCGCGTCGGGGCAATCCACGAGCTCGAACAGACCCGGCCGCGACGTGTTGCCCTCGATGCGGGCGCTCGGGCAGCGGAGCAGGGCGAGGGCGGTCTGCCCGGTGTCGAGACGGTTGTCTCGGATCACCATTCCGACCGGGGCATCCTCCACGTAGACCCCGGCGTATCCCAGTGCGCTCGTGTGCCGGTGGAACGTGTTGCCGACGATCGTGGGCCGGCCGCCTGCCGAGTAGATCGCGGCGCCGATGGCCGCCGTATTGTCGCGGAACTCGTTCGCCTCGATGATCGGATCGGCCCCGGTGCCGGAGCAAAAGATCCCGCCTCCGTGCCCGGATCGGTTCCCTTGGATCCGGTTGCCCCGGATGATCGGCGACGCATTCCCGATGCATTGGATTCCGCGCCAGTTGTTGTCGACGATCCAGTTGTCCACGATCGTGGGCGAGGCGTCCCAGCAGATGATTCCGCCATCGAATCCACCCTTGATCGTGAAGCCCGACAGCATCGACTGGCTTCCCTCTCCCGAGAAAAAACGGACGACCGGCCGTCGGCCTTCGAGAATGGTGGCGGCGGGACCGTCAACCCCGAGGACGGCGATCGCCTTCCCCTTGAAATCGATGTCCTCGTAGTAGACCCCCGCGCTCACTCGAACCACGTCTCCGTCCGAGGCGAAATCGATCGCTAGCTGGATCGAGCGGTGGTCCTGCGGGACTTGATGCACGGCCGCCTCCGCAGGCCTTACGAAGAGAAAGGCGACGAAGGCGAGAACCATCGAGCGAGGTAGCGAGAGCATGACGGGATCTCCGTGGTTGGCCATGGCATGTTGATGAGCAATCACCGTGCCATGCGATTCCGCCAGAAACCTCGCTCGAGAGGGGAGAGCGTTCGTCCCGTGTTACTCCCTGGGGGCCCCGGTTTCTCCTCGGTAACCGAGATCGGTTTCGAGCTCCAACCGCGAGGCCCGGCCTTGACGGCATAGACGCGTAGATGTTCCGCTGAGGGAACGCGTTCCTGACGTCCCGACGACGCTCGCTAGCCACGACCCCATCGGCACGATTCCCATGATCGTTCGAAAGTATCGACCCGGCGAAGAGCCCGAGCTGTGGCGGCTGTTCTTCAACACGATCCGTACCGTGAACGTCGGGGACTACACGGACGAGCAGGTGCGGGTGTGGGCGCCGGAAGACACCGACCCCGAGCGATGGCGCGCGCGTATCGAGGGCATCTGTCCGTGGGTCTGCGTCGAGGAGGGCGATGTCATCGTCGGCTATGCGGATCTTCAGGATTCGGGCTACATCGACCACTTCTTCGTACACCACGCGTGGCAGCGTCGGGGAGTGGGGCGACGCCTGATGGAGACCATCGAGGCAGAAGCACGTGCGCGCCGTATCCCCGAGCTCTCGGCCGAGGTGAGTGTGACGGCGCGCCCCTTCTTCGAAGCCTTCGGGTTCACCGTGGTCGAGGTGAAGGACACCGAGGTCGAGGGCCTCGTCATGCGGAACTTCGCGATGACGAGGCGGCTCGCGGAAGACGCGTGACGGACGGAGTGCTCGAAAGGCAAGTGAGGAGTAAGCGCTAGATGAGCGAGCGATACGACGACGTCTATTCCCGGTCGTTGGAGGATCCCGACGGTTTCTGGGGCGAGGCGGCCGGGGCCATCGACTGGTACCGGCCTTTCGATAAGGTGCTCGATCGTTCGAATCCTCCGTTCTACCGCTGGTTCGCCGGGGGCGAGCTGAACACGTGCTTCAACGCGCTCGATCGCCATGTGGAGGCGGGGCATGGGGAGCGGGCGGCGCTGATCTACGACAGTCCGGTCACGGGCACGAAGCGAACCTTCACGTACCGGGAGCTTCTGGGGGAGGTCGCACAGTTCGCCGGCGTGCTCGCGAGGCGCGGAGTCCGGAAGGGCGATCGGGTGCTCGTGTACATGCCGATGGTGCCCGAGACGGTCGTGGCGATGCTCGCGTGTGCGCGGCTCGGGGCGGTCCACTCGGTGGTGTTCGGTGGCTTTGCTGCGCGGGAGCTCGCGATTCGGATCGACGACGCCCGACCGAAAGTGATCGTTTCGGCGTCGTGCGGAGTCGAGCCGGCTCGGATCGTCGAGTACAAGCCGCTCCTGGACGGGGCGCTCGAGCTTTCGGAGCATCGTCCCGATCATTGCATCCTTCTCCAGCGGGAGGTGAGCCCGTGCGAGCGAACGGCCGGGCGCGATCTCGACTGGCACGAGGAGATGGCGCAGGCGGAGCCGCACGACTGCGTTCCCGTCGCGGCGACGGATCCGCTCTACATCCTCTACACATCGGGGACGACGGGCATCCCGAAGGGCGTTGTGCGGGACAACGGCGGGCACGCGGTCGCCATCCTGTGGTCGATGCGAAACCTCTACGACGTCGGGCCCGGTGACGTGTACTGGGCCGCGTCCGATGTGGGCTGGGTAGTCGGCCACTCGTACATCGTGTACGGGCCGCTCCTGAACGGCAGCACGACGGTCTTGTACGAAGGCAAGCCCGTTGGAACGCCGGACGCGGGCGCGTTCTGGCGGGTGATCGCCGAGCACGGCGTGCGGGTGCTGTTCACGGCGCCGACGGCGTTCCGCGCGATCCGCCGTGTGGACCCCGGCGGCGACGAGATCAAGAAGTACGACCTCTCCGGGATGCGCGCGCTCTTCCTCGCCGGCGAGCGAACGGATCCGGCGACGCTTCGCTGGGCTCAAGAGCTTCTCGGCGTCTCGATCGTCGATCACTGGTGGCAAACCGAGACGGGGTGGGCGATCTGCGCGAACTGTCTCGGCATCGAGGAGCTCCCGGTGAAGGAAGGCTCGACGGGACGCCCCGCGCCGGGATGGGATCTGCGCGTCGTCGGCGAGGACGGCGCCGAGCGCGAGGCGGGCAAGATCGGATCGATCGTCGCGAAGCTGCCGCTCCCCCCCGGGAGCTTCCCCACGCTGTGGCAGAACGACGAGCGATTCGTGGAGAACTACCTGAGCGAGTTCCCGGGCTATTACGCCACCGAGGACGCGGGCATCATCGACGAGGACGGCTACGTCTTCGTTCTGGCGCGCACCGACGACATCATCAACGTCGCGGGGCATCGGCTTTCGACCGGCGGCATGGAAGAGATCCTCGCGGGGCACCCCGACGTGGCCGAGTGCGCGGTGATCGGGGTGGCCGACAAGCTGAAGGGCCAGGTGCCGCTCGGTCTGCTCGTGCTGAACGCGGCCGTGACGCGAGACCCGGACGAGGTCGTTCGCGAATCGATCCAGCGGATCCGCGAGCAGATCGGCCCGGTGGCTTCGTTCAAGCGGGCGCTTGTCGTCCGGGCGCTGCCCAAGACGCGGTCGGGAAAGATCCTGCGGCGCACGATGCGCAAGATCGCCGACGGCGAGGAGTGGACGCTGCCTCCCACGATCGAGGACCCGCAGGTGGTGGACGACATCGTGCGGGTGTTCGCGGCGCAGCCGATGAGCAGCGCGGAGTAGGCGAGCGCTCAGCCTGCCGGGGTCGAGAAGACGCCCCAAGAACGAGAAAAAACGGTGTAAGGTATCCCCCGGACGCCGCTCTCTCTCGCGAAGCCCATCGTGGGCCGAGACTCGTTCCGAGGAGGTGATCGCATGAAGAGCTCGCTGATTCTGACCATCGTGATTCTGGTTCTGGCCCTTCCGTCGATGGCTGCGGCCGATTGGATCCTCGTTCCGGGGGACTTCCTGACCATCGGGGAGGCCATCGAGGCGGCGGAGAACGGGGACACGGTGCTCGTCTCGCCGGGGACCTACGTCGAGAATCTCTCCTTCGGCGGGAAGGCCATCACGGTCGTGAGCGAGGCGGGGCCGGCGGTGACGACGATCGACGGTGCTGGAGACGGCAGCGTCGTCTCGTTCGTCGATGGGGAGGGCGAGGATTCGGTCCTGCAGGGCTTCACGATCACCGGCGGATCGGGGACGTGTGTCGACCTCGGGGGCGGAGAGCGGACCGCGTTCGGCGGCGGGATCTATTGCGAGGGCTCCGGCCCGTCGATCGCCGGCAACGTCATCACCGGAAACGCGACGTCGTGTCCCGGCGCAGGCGGATCTCCGAATGTCGGATCCGGCGGGGGGATCGCGGTGCTCGAGGGACCACCGGTGAAGATCCAGGACAACGTCATCGAGTCGAATACCGCGACGCGTGGCGGCGGCATCTTCGTCGAAGACAACAACGCGAGGATCCGGCGCAACGAGATCACCGGCAACACGACCGTGGGAGACGGCAACGAGCGCGTCGGCGGTGGCATCTGCACGATCGGCCTGATGGACTCGAGGAGCCTCCAGGTCACCCGGAACCGAATCACGGGCAACAGCGCCCACCACGGCGGCGGCATCTACAGCAGCTCGCTCTTCTGGGCCGAGATTTCCGAGAACGAGGTCGCGTACAACACGGCGGACGGCCGCGGCGGCGGCGTCTACATCCGCATGTTCGACGACGACATGACGTTCTTCAGCCTGGCGATCGAACGCTGCGTCGTTCACCACAACGACGCGGGCAGCATCGGGGGAGGGATCTTCGTGCGCGGGCTGTCGCAGGTACCCAAGGACTGGGGTGGTCCGGTGATCAACTCGAGTCGCGTTCATGACAACACGAGCGGCGAGGGAGGAGCCGGAATCTCCGTGCTGTCGAACGTCGCGAGCATCTATTCGTGCCTGCTCTACGACAACGAGGCCGGCACCGGCGCGGGGGGAATGAGCTCCTCGGGCCAGTCGATCTCCGTGGGCGGCAACACGATCGTCGACAACGTGGGCGACGGGCTCATCAAGGCCGGATTCGGATTGTTCGAGAGCAACATCATCCGCGGCAACACGGGGGAGCAGGTGGTCGGTACCGGATCGGGCCTTCGCAACAACATCGAGGGCGAGGATCCGGAACCCCTGTTCGTCGACCGTGAGGCTCGGGACTACCGGCTACGACTCGGCTCGCCGTGCATCGATCAGGGTGCGCCCGGCGTCGGGCCCGGACCGGACATCGACGGCGACCCGCGCTTCCTCGACGGCGATGGTGACGGCATCGCGGCCGCCGACATCGGCGCCGACGAGGTCGTGCCTGAGCACGCGGTGCTGTACGGCACCGTCAACGCGGCGAGCGGATCGGTCGAGAACGTACTCCTCCTGAACGCGTCCGCCGGCGACCACAGCCGCTCGGTCGAGGTCGACTCGGCCGGGCCGATCCTCCTCGAGATGCTCCTGCCGTCCGCGGGCGGCCCGGGCAAGTACGTGATTCACGCCAACGCCGGCGCACCCGACGTGGCGAGCTTCGCGGTGCTGCCCGCCAGTATCGGAACCGTGGCGTTCCCCCTCCTTCTTTCCGATGGGGCGAGCCCGATCGCCATCTTCAACGGCCGGCTCGGGAAGACCCAGCACGTCGGCGCGAGCACGTACTTCGACGGGACGCCGATCCCCGATCCCGCGCGCGCGCCCGCTGTACTACTGGATCTTCCCGCGGGCGATGCAGCCAACCTCCCTCCAGGAACCGATGTCACGTTCCAGGGAGTCGTCCTCGACGCCGGCTCGCTGAGCCCGAAGCGAGCCAGCGCGACGAACGGTGTCTTGATGCTCGTGCGATGAGGTCGACCGTCAACGAACGATCTTGAACGGCACGCTCGCCGAGGGGCTGCCCCCGCCGCCGAGTGGACCGCCCGGCGGGTACGGTGCGTTGACGTACGAATCGATGTAGATGGTGTAGGCGCCTTCCGGGAGGGGGTCTCCCTGTCGCCCGTTTCCCTGGCTGTTCTGATAGATCAGCGGGATCCGGTCCGAATAGCGAATCCGCCCTCCGTCACCGGGTAGCGGCTGGGGGATTTGCGCGGCGGCCGGGCAGGAGACCGGCTGATACTCGTCTCCGACGATCGAGCCCGGCTCCCACACGAGGTTCCCGTCGAAGTCCCGGATGTACAAACGATAGCCGCATCCGTTCCTGCCCCCGCTCGGCCCGTAAATCACGTCACGTCTCGAGAAGTTGTACAGCGTGTGCAGGACCCTCGCCGTCGCTCCCTCCTGGTAGTACGGCCGATCGATCTGCAGCATGAACCCCCACGAGAGTCGATCGCGCGGCGCGGAGCGTGCCTTGGTGGTCGAGCGCGACAGCCACCCGAGCCCGAGAGCCAGCACCGCCACGGCAGCACCGAGCGCCAGGGTTCGACGTCCTGCTTCGAACTTGCTCTTCGGACTGCTGTCGCACTCCCTTGTTCGCGTGATCATGGTTTCCGCTCCTTCCCTTCGGTTACCGACACGTCACGCCTTCGCCTCGACCGCCGCGGGTCGACGGCGTCTACAGGGAAGGCGCAAACTTCGTGCCGGCGTCGGAGCAACCAGTAGAGGAGGTCGTTCTCACTCGTGCACGATTTCCTTCCCCTTGCCTTGTCGATCCCATAAGATGGCGCCCCTGAGATCCGCTGGTTGTGGCTGGGATACTGCCCAACGGTCGTACGGAGGGCCTGATCACTTGCTGAAACGATTCTTGACCTTCGCTCTTCTCTGGGGGCTCGCCGTCGGGCTCGCGGCCGCCACCTTGACCGCCCAAGAGAAGGAACGACGCGACGACACGTCGGGCGGCATCAATACGCGTAGCGTATTCGAGGGCAACGCAACCGAAGCGCCAAGCCCGTCGCTACAGTCGGGCCCACCGATCTCCTTCGAGCTGCAGCCGGGAGAATCGCGGCGCTTCTTCCTTGATCCGCCAATCCTTGGAGAAGCCTCGATCTGGGCAGACTCGAATGAAGTCGATGTCCGGATCGAGGTTCGCGGGCCGCTCGGCGACGTGCTCGGCTCCGATGACAACTCGGGTGGCGGATCCGCCGCGCATCTCTTTGTTTCCGTCATGCCGGATACCCGTATTGCGGTCACCGTGACCGCAGAGTCGGACGCGACTCCAGCGGCATCCGGTCGGCCGACAATCGCCACTGTCCGCCTCGCCGCAGTCACGGTCGCAATCACCGAGGCTACGACGGAGCAGGTCCGGCGATTGACGGTGGCACGCGAGAGGATGCTGAGCCTGAGCAAGCGGGGCGAGTACGCCGAAGTCCGCGAGATCGCTGAGTCCGTACTTCGAGATGTACTTACCACCTGGGATACGCTCGCCGACTCGAAGCGCCTCAATGCGATTTCACGCGTCGCGTACCAGGCTTTCCAAGCGGGAGAACACGACCTTGCCGGGCGCCTCTGGAGGCTCCAAATCGCGGCGTACGAGCAGATGCTCCCCGACAGCCACCCGGATTCTCAACGAGTGCGGATGAACTACGCGAACATGCTCATAAGCCAAGGTGATTACGCCGCCGCGGATGCTCCTTTGAGAAGCATCCTTGATGCTCGAGAGCGAACATTGCCCGAGGATGCCGACGCGCTCCAGAAAGCTCGCCTCAACTATGCCCGCAATCTAAAGGGTCTCGAGGACCTCCATGGAGCCCGGACGCTGGAACAGCGAGTCTTGGAGGTATGGGAAAGGACGCTGCCTCCGGACAATGCGAACCTACAGGCAGCGCGTGTGAACTACGCCCTCACGCTAGGTGCTCTCGGTGACCTCGCCTCCGCAAGAGCACTTGAAGAAGCAGCACTCGAGGTCTTTTGAGCGGACGCTCCCACAGCATCATCCCAACCTTCGCCTTCTCCGCATGCAACACGCTCGCACCCTGACTCAGCTGAGAGACTTCGAGCGAGCCGAGAACGTGCTCTCCGACTTGATCGGCGCGTTGCGGCTCGTCTTGCCCGAGGGAGACCCACGCCTCTTACAACCTCGGATCGACTACGCCAGGACGCTCTGCGAGCTCGGCAGGCATGATTCCGCCAGGGTCCTCACGAAGCGGATCATCGAGGACCTCGAAAAGACGCCACCGGTGGGTCTCAGCGACCTGCATGGCACTAGAATGAACGCCGCACTGCTGCTCGAGGAGCTGGGTGACTACCGGCATGCTCTCGACCTACTCAAGAGCGTGCTCGATGCCTGGTCGGTGGCCCTGCCGGAGGACCACCCCAACCTTCAATCCATCCGCGTGAACTATGCGGCAGCCCTGATGAAGATTGGGGATCTGCAGGGCGCCAAGATTCTTCACGAGGCTGTTCTCCGATCCATGAAACGGACTCACGCGTCCGATCATCCGAAACTCCTGATCACCCTCCGGAACTACTCGGACACCCTTCTCCGGCTGGGCATGCATGAAGATGCCAAGGCGATCCGCGAGAAGGTCCTCGATCTGCAGGAAAGGACGCTGCCACCGGACCATCCGGATCTGCAAGAAGCCCGGGCGAGGTATGCGATCACCCTGAGCCGACTGGGGGACCACCAGTTATCGAAACAGATTCTCGAAACATTGCTGGAGATTCGAGAGCGGACCCTCCCTGCCGAACACGTTCTACTCCTCGAGACCCGCAGCCAGTACGCGACGGCATTGGGCCGTCTCGGATATCATGACCGAGTGAAGGAGGTCCTCGAGGGCGTACTCGCCGCGCGGGCGAAGGTACTGCCCCCGGATCATCCAGATCTATTCGGCGAGCGCATCATCTACTGCGATTCTCTGTGGGGTCTCGGGCATCGAGAGCAAGCCGTTGCGGCTTTCGAGAGTGTCTTGCGAGACATGGAACGGGCCTTCCCAGCAGATCACCCCATCCTCCTTCGCGAACAGGGAACCTATGCCGGCCTGCTTTGTGAGCTCGGCCGTCTTGAAGCCGGCGGGAAGATCCAGCAGGACGTCATGCGCAAGCTCGAGCTCGCGCTCCCACCTGCGCATCTCGATCTGCAACGCATCCGGACTGAATATGCAAAGACCCTCTACCGCATGCATCAGTCAGGCGACGAGAGCGCACGAGATCTCCTCGACGAGCACCTCGTCCGTTGCCTCGAGATGACGCTGCGAGGCGACGAGAATTCCGACCTCCTCCTGGCGAGTCGGCAGCTTGCCATCGTTGCGGACAGCCGATCGAGCGTACTGGACGTGTCGCTCTCACTCGCATCGGAAGATGTCGAGCCGCGTATCACGAGAAGGGCCTTCGAGCTGATCGAAGAGCTTCGTGATTTGACGGGCCGCCTGGACCTCGTCCCTCGGCTGGCGCTCTCAGCAGTGGGCGATCTGGAGGCGGAAGTGGAGGAACGGCGTCGCGACGTTCTCATCCGGCGCAAGGCCTTCGACGACTTCATGACCGACCCGGTGTTGCCTCCTGACGCCCCAGTCGGCACCTCGGTCGGATCCTGGCTTGCTCGGCTCGTACGGCAGAAAGAGATCGCAGAAGTCGGCCTCGCGGAGGCCTTGCAACGGATCTCGGGCTCGGCCGATCTGCGAGAGACTGTGAGTTCCCAGGAGATCGCGAAGGCCCTTCCACAAGGAGCCGTGGGGGTCAGCTATTGGACCTACCGATTGCATACTGTCGACCCGAGCGCAGATCCGGATCCCGTATGGCAAGCTTCGGACCACCTGGCTGCGTTCATCCTCGATCGTAGCGGGGAGGTAAGCCGAGTCGAGCTGGGTGCGCTCGGCCCGATCCGGCAGGAGATTGAACGTCTACGCGCGGCCACGATTGAATCCCATCGCGGAGTGAGGTCTGTCGAACCGTCAGTACAGGCCGATGAAGAGCGCGCCGGGCTCGAGCTTCGCCGCCGCCTCATCGATCCAGTCCTCGCGGCGGTGGATGAAAAGACGAAACAACTCGTGATCGCGCTCTCGTCTGACTTGCATCTGGTACCTCTCGACGCGTTGCCTTTCGAAGAGGGCGATCGCGTTGGCGACCGATATCGAGTTGCAGTAACACGAGGATTGCATTGGATCGCCAGAGATCCTGCCTTTGAACTGAATCCGGTGAGCCTTCTTGCGATGGGGCACATAGCCTACGACGATCCCATCGCGCCGCTCGAACCGAAGGAACTTCAAGCGAAAGATCACGGGTTTCGAACCTTGCATTGGCGGCCCGGCCAGCCTGCTATCCAGCAATCTCTCGCTCCACTGGCGCACACCAAGGCGGAGGTGGAAGCCATCGCAAGGACATTCTCGAAAGCTTTTGATCAGTCGAGATCGACGCTTCTAACGGGGCGTCGTGCGGACGCGCATCGCCTTCGCTCCCTTGCTCCCTCAGTCCGTTACTTGCACATAGCGACACACGGTTGGTTCGCACCCAGTTCGGTCCCTTCGATCATGGAGCGACAACCGGGTGATGCGAGGAGCGGGATTCGACGAACCGACTACCGCGATCAGGTGACAGGCTACGCGCCACTGTCTCTCTGTGGTCTTGCTCTTTCTGGTGCGAACACGGATTGGCGAGGAGGAGAGACTCCCCCGGGAGTGCTGTCCGGAACCGAACTTGCCCGCATCGACTTGTCAGGCGTCGAGCTTGCAGTCCTCTCGGCATGCGAGACCAATGTCGGCATTGTGCGAGGAGGGCAGGCGATCATGAGTCTGCAGGAGGCTCTCTTTACAGCCGGCGTTCGCTGCTCCATCACGTCACTGTGGAACGTTGGCGATGAAGCGACACGGGAGCTGATGGCCAGATTCTACGAGGGGATCTGGATCAAGGGAGAAACCAAGAGCGAAGCACTCTGGAACGCAAAGCGCCAGCTCCGAGAAGCCAAGGACTCATCCGGGGCCCCGAAGCACGCCTTCCGCGACTGGGCAGGATGGATCCTGATCGGATACCCGGATCTTTGATGCTGGACAACGGTCCGAAGCGCCCCGCGTCTTTCGCTTCCGCGACGCGTGCATTGGAATGCGCGCCGATCCGTCCTAGACTCCACGGACGAGGTTGAAGCCGGCCACGCGCGATGTGTGGAGCGCCGGTCAGAAGCGGCGGGCTTTCGGTTCGGGAGGGAACATGGGCGGTCGACTCTTGCGCGCGGGGCTCGGCCTCGCGCTTGTCATCGTGTTCGTGGCGCCGGTATTCATGGAGCCGGTATCCGCGGAAGATGGCGCTTCGCTCGTCGATCGATCGCTCGTCGTGCAGACCGGCGACCTCGACGCGATGACGGAGCGCGGGCGCATCCGCGTTCTCGTCAGCTACTCGCAGACGGACTTCTTCATCGACAACGCGGTCAAGCGAGGCTTCGAGTACGAGCTCATGCGGGAGTACGAGAAGAGCCTCGCGGCGGGGCTCGGGCGGAAGGATCGCCGCGTGCAGCTCGCGTTCATTCCGGTGCCGCTCGATCGGATCTTGCCGGCGCTCGTCGAGGGCCGTGGCGACATCGCAGCCGCCGGCCTGACCGTTACGGACTCGCGGCTCGAGCTCGTCGACTTCACCGATCCTTATCTGACCGGCGTCTCCGAGATCGTTGTGACGTCGAAGTCGGGTCCCGCCATCGCGAGCCTCGAGGACCTCGCCGGTCGCCTGGTCTGCGTGCCCAAGGGAAGCAGCTACGAGAAGCATCTCTTCCAGCTGAGCCGCGAGCTCGAGGCGAAGGGGCTGTCCCGCATCGACGTGCGCTACGGGGACGAGGACCTCGACGAGGAGGATCTCCTCGAGCTGGTGCACGCCGGCATCCTCGACTGCACCGTTACCGACGGTCATGTCGCCGACCTGTGGAGCTCGACGCTCCCGAATCTCGTGCCTCGTCACGATCTCGCGATCCACCGCGGCGGACGGATCGCGTGGGCGGTGCGCAAGGACAGCCCGAAGCTGATGGCGAGTCTCAACGACTTCGTGGCGAAGCATAAGAAGGGCACGCTGCTCGGCAATATCTGGTTCAAGCGTTACTACCAGAGCACGAAGTGGGTCACCGATCCGACCACCGACGCGGCGATGGGCCGGCTGCAGGAGCTTCGTCCGCACTTCGAGACCTACGGACGCGAGTACGGGTTCGACTGGCTCCTGATGGCCGCCCAGGCGTTCCAGGAATCGGGTCTCGATCCGAAGGCGCGGAGCGGCGCCGGCGCGGTCGGCATCATGCAGCTCCTCCCGAGCACCGCGCGAGACATGGGCATCACGCGCCTCGAGGATCCCGAGGAAAGTATCCACGCCGGCGTGAAGTACATGGACTGGCTGCGAAGGAACTTCTTCGACGATCCCGACCTTTCACCGGAGGTGCGCGTCGACTTTTGCCTCGCCGCCTACAACGCCGGCCCGGGGCGAGTGAGGGCCTGGCGCAAGAAGGCGCCCGAGCTTGGCCTCGACCCGAACGAATGGTTCGACCACGTCGAGCTCATCGCGCTTCGCGAGATCGGCCAGGAGACCGTCCGGTACGTCGGCAACATCAACAAGTACTACGTCGCGTACAAGCTCGGTCTCGAGAGCCTGGATCGGAAGGCGAAGCTGCGCGAGGAGATCGGCAACGGTCGGTAGATCGGCGCTCGTTCGTCCCGCACGCGCTTCGCGTCGACTCGGAGGGATGGGGTAGCAGAAGAGCCGAGGTTCCTCGGGAGGGGAGTTGCGGGAGTCTGCGGGACCGGCTCGACGCGTTAGGGGGACACGTTGGTTGTCGCGCCCGAGAGGTTGGCTTCGCGGCCCCGCAGAGGGCTGCATTGGAGTCGGATCGGTTTCCGATGGCATGGCGTGGCGTGGCGTGCGGACGAGCCGGCTACTTGATGGGCCAGAGGTCCACGGCGATCTTGCCCCACGGGGCGACCGTGGTCTGCACCACAACGAAGATCACCAAGTACAGGACTCGAGTCATTCGGCGTTCGGGATGACACTGGGCGAAACCGAGGAGAGCGAGGATGAACGCGAAGCCGGTGACGGGCAGGAACACGTACGTCGTGACGATGAAGATTTGGAGCGCAAGGTCGCGGATCTTCCATCCGAGCGCGAAAGCCAGTGCGATCGTGCCCTCGATAAGCAAGGTCCAATAGGAGAGAGCGAACGAGAGCATCTTGATCTCGCTCGCGGATGCCAGGGAGATTCGCACTCCTTCGGCCGGAATGCTGCGCAAGGCGGCTTCGCGAAGTCGATTCTCCGAGAATACGGACTCACCCACGCCGGTGAGCATTCTCACCAGAGCCTCGATCCGCCCGTCCGTCAGGAACGTGTAGTGAAGAAATGCGCCGTTGTGGTATTCGCCCATTGCGATCTTGTAGCCGGTCGCCAGGGCAAAAATCGCAGCGAGAAGTACCCGTGCATTCCACGCGAGGTTTTCCAGGCGCGAGGCGACCCCGATCGAAAGCGCACAGGCGATCACCCAGTAGGAGATGAGGTACTTGTGATTGTCGATCCACGTCCATTGAGTCGCGTTCACCCAAAGGACCGACGCGACGATCAACCCCCAGAGGACCCGGCTGGTCAACAGTTTGGGAAAGGCGAGGCCCAGGATGCACAAGATGCGCATCGGAACTTCGAGCATCCAACTGCTCGCTCCGTGCAGCAGTAGCAATAGCAACGTCAGGCGCAGGAGAAGCTCATAGGCGTCGCCACGGAGCAGGGTGTCGGTCAGCTTCTGGAGTCGCTCCTTCATTTCGGGGGGACCCGGTCGACGATGACGTCGGGGCTCATTCGGTTGCACTCGAGAGCCTCTCCCTCCTCATCGAAGGTGACTGTCCAGAAAGCCAGGATCAGCTTCCGAAAGCGCTTGGTGGAGTCGTCGCTTGCAAGCGTTGGATCGGAATCGGTGCGGGGGCGATAGATGGCCCTCTCGATACCGGAAGGGGAGCGCAAGCGGAAGTCGTAGTTCGGATTCTCATTCCGCAGAATGCTCAGGACTTCTGCGCGCCGGACACCCACCGGAACGAACTCTTCGTCCCGCAGTTCGCGTCCGAGGCGCCTCAAGCCGGCGGTATCCGGAAAGCTCC
Organism: uncultured Planctomycetota bacterium; assembly: GCA_964597885.1. Lineage (GTDB taxonomy): Bacteria > Planctomycetota > JACOTG01 > JACOTG01 > JAUIME01 > CAZQZX01. The sequence goes on along the minus strand of CAZQZX010000111.1, from coordinate 6,147 downwards.
GTAGACGTCGACGGGTTCCGGAGTCGAGCGTACTCGTGACATCGATCACGAAGCGCTGCCCTTCGTCGTCGACGCCCTCCACGGAAATGATCCTCATGCCGGGAGAGTCCACGGCGGCGAACATGCCGAAGCCACCGCCCTTCCACGGCGAAAGGCTGCCGAATCTCACGAGCAGCATTTGGGTCAGCGCGACCGTGACGACGAGCGTGAGCACACCCCATCGATCCGTCCACCGAGTCCAGCCCTTTTCGGATGTGGGGCGCGGCGGCCATGCCACGATGCGATCCCGAGCTCGTCTATTCTCCTTGATAGAGGAACCGGATCCCGAGAGCGCCGAGGAGTGCGAACAGGAGGAGTCGACCCACCCAGCCGATCGCGGGAACATCCGGGATGACCGACGCATAGTATTCGCCGGTATGGTCGAGGAACACGTCCATCCCGTCGTGTCCTTGCTCTCCGGCCACCCGATTCACGAAGTTGTTGGTCCTCAGGAGGTTCCCCGGGCCGTCTTCCTGAACCCCCTCGACGAACGCGAGATTGTTCTTGATCTCCTGCGCACTCTTGATGATCTCGAGGGCCTGCTCGGTCCGAGCGAAGAAACGGTCGACCTCCATCTCTTCCTCGGGCTCGGTTTTCCGCTCGTGAACTTCCTCTTTCGTCTCGAGCTTCTCTTCCGATGCGGCCTCGGCGCACTCTCGCTTCTCCTCGGCGTCACCCGATGGGTCCGCGTAGACCGGGAGCACGAAACCCCTGCCCAGACAGAGCGCGAACCCGAATGCAGAGACGATACAGAGCGCGATACCTATGCGAAACCTCGCGTGATCATGCTTCATAATCTCAGTCTCCTCCGAGAGTTGTAGGCCAGCGGAATCGACGCAACGGCTGCGCACGAGGCAACCTCGGTTTCTAGGGGGAGCCGCTGCGGCGATTCGTGACCAGGAACTCGAGAATCCGGTAGAGAAGACGCACTCGAGACGGCGAGGGGTGAACGACTCTGGAGGGACGGTGGTCGAGAACGTAGGATCCCTCGACGGTCGAGACGCGTCGGCTCGCGATTCCTTCCTCATCGACGGGAGACCCACATGCAGACAGATCCGGCAAAGCTGTTCATCGAGGCCTGGAGGCTGATGACCGGTCGGCTTCCGTCGCCGGTCTTCGAGGAAGCCGATCGGCTGACGTGTTGCTTCTGTGACGCGCCGAACATGTTCTTCAACCTGTGGATTCAGAATCGGCCTGCCGGCACGCTCGAGGAGATGCGGGAGCTGCTCGGGGAGGGGCAAGCTCGCGCCGAGCGGCACCACCAGCCGGTCGGCGGCATCGTGCGGCAAGACTGGCTCCCCGAGGGCTGGGAATCCGTGCCTGAAGAGGTCGGGCTCGCGCCGCTGATGCCCTTGATCAGCATGGAGGCCGAGGAGCTCCTCGCGCCGCGTCGGCCGGCGGCCGATCTCGAGATCCGCCGCGTGGAAGACGACGCGGGCGCTCGCGATGTCGCCTACCTGAACGCTCATGCTTACGAGATGCCCGTCGAGACCTTCGAGCGTCTCGCGACGATCGGCTTCTGGGCGGAGGACTGGCACGGCTTCGTGGCGTACGTGGACGGGGAGCCGATGTCGTGCGCGGCGACGATGCCTGCCATGGGCACCGTCTACGTGGCTCTCGTGGCGACGTCCGAGGCCGCTCGCGGGAAGGGGTATGCCGAGACGGTCATGCGTCATGCCGTTGCCGCGGGGCAGAAAGCCATGGGCGTCGAGCGGACAACGCTGCATGCATCCTTGATGGGGCACCCGCTGTACCGGGCGATGGGCTATTCCTCGGACGCGACGCTGTGGCTCGTCGGACCGCCCATGGAGGAAGAGGCCGCCGGCTCCGAGTAAGCCGCGCGACGGCGGGTAGATTCTCGCGGATACGCCGCCGCCCTCAGTCCGGCAGGGTCCGCATGAGGCCGATGGCGGCCCACGCCGTGCCCCAGTAGGAGAAGACCTCGTCGACCGCGCCGCGCTTGGCTCCTTCGCGAATGCGCTCGGCCGGTACCGTCCATGATCCGTCGTCGCCCTGGGTGCGAGCCAGAAACGTGCGAGCTCGGGCGATTGCAGGATGATCGGGCTGGACGCCCAGCAGCGACAGACCGTACAGCGTCTGCCCGGTTGCGTACGCATCGCTCGCGGTGTTCGCCGACAGGTTACTCCATCCGCCGTCCGCGTTCTGTCTCGCGAGCAAGGCGGCAACGGAATCCTCTTCCTTGGTTCGCTCGAGCACGGCGCGCAGCACGTGCGACTCGTTCGTTTCGTGCGGCGCCACACTCGCCAGGTACGCGCGTCCGCGTTTGCGACTCTCGGGGAGACGCGCTTCGATCGATCGGATCTGCTCGGTGAGCGGCGACGCCATGTGGTCGTCGGGGTCCAGACCTGCGCCGGGGTCGCCCTCCGTATCCTCGCGGGACTGCAGCGCGAGAAGGGCCCAGCGCGTCGTGAGGGACGGCGGCGTCGACAGCTGGCCTTCCGGCGGCCACGAACCGTCTTCCTTCTGCCGATCGAGCAGCATCTCGAACATGGTGTCGTAGGGATCGGACGTCTTGAAGTGGCGCGGCGGCTTCTTCCGCCAGCGGGACGCGCGGTCGCGGCCGAGCAGCATCTGACTCATCGAGTCGGCGCCGCCGCCTTCCTTGCGCTGCGCGAGCATGCTGACGAAGGCCTGGTCGGTCCAGCGCTCGAGCTTGTCGTCGTCGATCCGCATGCCGAGGGAGCGAGCGTCGACGTGGCTCCAGATCATGAACGGCACGTGATGGCACGAGACACACCCGCGTTCCTGCATCCACCTCACACCGCCTTCTTCGAGGAAGGGGAGAGACCGCTCCACGGCTTGTCGCACGTCTGCGTCGGATACGGAAACCTGACTCAGCATCACGACGGTGATCATCGTCGAAAGCATGCTATCGACGGTAGTTCAGCGGCCGGGGAGATGCAAGGGGATCGGGGCGATGGATCACGAGCCTTCGTCGGCTCGTGCTCTCCACTCGTCTGCCTGTTCCGGCTTGCCCCAGGCTTCGTACAGCGTCACGATGCGTCCGGCGGCGGGGGGGAGCCAGCGCGCGCGCTGATCGGGCCGGAGCGAGGTCTCGAAGGCTGCGTAGCTCTCGAGCAAGTGAGGCTCGGCCTCGTCGTAGCGCTTCTGTCCGCAGAGCGCCTCGCCGAGGAGGCTGCGAGCCTGGGCCACGCTCGGGTGCCCGTCGCCGAGAACGCGCGCACCCGTGTCGGCGGACTCACGAGCGAAGCGCTCGCTCTCCTCGTAGCGCCCGAGCGCGTTCAGGCCGAGGCTCAGGCTGTTCATCGAAGTGAGCGTGTTCGGATGCTCGTCGCCGAAGACACGCCTGCGGCCGTTCATGGATCGCCGGTAGAAGGCCTCGGCGTCGTCGAACCTTCCGAGAGCGTAGAGCACCGAGCCCTGGTTGCCGAGCGTGGTCAGCGTCCGCGGATGATCGTCCCCGAGAATCCGCTGGAAACCCTCCGCGGCTTGCCGGTAGTACGGTTCGGCTTCGACGAGCTTCCCCTTGGCCTTGAGCAGATAGCCCATGTTGTTCATCGCGATCAGCGTGTTCGGGTGATCGTCGCCGAGGACGCGACGGAATCCCTCCATCCCTTCCCGGGAGTATCGCTCGGCTTCGTCCAGTTTGCCGAGCGCGCGGAGCAGCGGACCCATGTTGTTGATCGCGGTCAGGGTGTTCGGATGATCGTCGCCGACGGCGCGGCGGAACCCGTCCATGGCCTTTCGGTAGTACGGTTCGGCTTCGACGAGCCTTCCCTTGGCCTTGAGGAGGAAGCCCACGTTGTTGAGCGACGACAGCGTCTCCGGGTGGTCATCTCCGAGCACGCGCTGTCGACCCTCCCAGGCTTCGCGATAGTAGGGCTCGGCGTCCTCGAGCTGCCCCTTCGCCTGGAGCAGGAGGCCGAGGTTGTCGATCGCCGTCAGTGTGTCCGGGTGCTCGTCCCCGAGCACGCGTCGCCGGCCTTCCATCGCCTGCCGGAAGCTGCGCTCGGCGTCCTCGAAGCTTCCCTGAGCCTGGAGCAGGAGCGCGAGATTGAGGAGGGAGGTGAATGTCTCGGGATGCTCGGCACCCAGGGCCGACCGTCGCAGCGCGAGCGACTGCTCTTGCGGACCCAACGCGTCGTCGAAGATGCCGAGGTCTCGCAGCGTGACCGCGAGTGCCTGGAGGAGCTGCGCGCGAACGATCGGCTGGTCGACGAATTGCTCTTCGATCGCCTCGAGCCCCGGATCGAAGACGTTGGCCTTCATCGATTCGAGCGCGATGCTCGTGAAGTTGATCCGGCCGAGCGTCTCTCGCATCGAGGCCCGGCTGTCCTCGGGGGCCGCGGCGAGGATCGCATCGCGCAGCCGCGCGCCCATGAGCTCCGGCACGACCGCGCCGAGCTGACTGGACTGAAAGTCGGCGACCTGCGTGAGCTTCTCGGCGCGATCGGAGGCCAGCTCGCGCTGCGCGTTCGCCTCGAAGAGGCCGTAGGTCGTGCCGCCGAGCCCGAGGATGAGAAGTGCGACGATCGCACCTGCGGCGAGGACGCCCGTGCGGTTACGCTTGATGAACTTCCTCACCCGGTAGCTCGCGCTCGGCGGGCCGGCCAGAACCGGCTCGTCGTCGAGGTGGCGCCGGAGGTCCGCCGCCAGGTCGCTCGCCGTCTCGTACCGCTTCGCCCGATCCTTCTCGAGGCATTTCATCACGATCCAGTCGAGCTCGCCGCGCAGGCTCGAGCGAAGTCGACCGAGGTCCGTGCTCCGCTGCCGGGCCACTCGTTCGCCCGCATCGCCGAGCGTTGAGATGCGCGTCGAGGGCCTGCGGGGCTCGTCCTTGCAGATCATCCGGAGCATCTCCACGACGCCCACGGCCGTCAGCGATTCGACGTCGAACGGAGTCGTGCCGGTGAGGAGCTCGTAAAGAAGGACGCCGAGCGAGTAGATGTCGGCTCGCGTATCGATGTCGAGCACGCTCATACCGGCCTGCTCCGGCGACATGTAGGCGGGCGTTCCGATCAGCTGGCGGTCCTCGGTGATGACCGTCATCTGCGCCAGTTCCGAGTTCGTGGCCTTGGCGATTCCGAAATCGATGACCTTCGGAACCGGCACGCCGTCCTGCATCGTGATGAGGACGTTGCTCGGCTTGATGTCCCGGTGGATGATTCCTTTCTGGTGGGCGTGCTGGATCGCCTGACAGACGCTCATGAAGAGCTCGAGCCGCGCCGTGGTGTCGAGCGCTTCCGCGTCGCAGTACCGCAGGATCGAGACGCCTTCGATGTACTCCATGACGAAGTAAGGGCGCCCGGTGTCGGTGCTTCCGGCGTCGAAGACCTTGGCGATGTGCGGATGGTCCATCACCGCCAGAGCCTGACGCTCGGCTTCGAAGCGGGAGATCACCTGCACGGTGTCCATTCCGAGCTTGATGATCTTGAGGGCGACGCGCCGGCTCACGGGCTCTTCCTGCGCGGCGAGCCACACCGTGCCGAAGCCGCCTTCGCCGACCAGCTTGACGAGCTCATAACACCCGATGCGGTCACCGGGTTGCTCGGTAGGAACCGCCGGGGGCGCGGAGGTGTCGGTGGCGCCGGCGGGGATGTCCAGGGTCGGAGGGATCGCGTACGGCGTGGCGTTCTCGAGCGCCTCGAGCAGCCGCAGCACCGTGGAGCGAAGGTCGGTGTCGTCCCCGCATTGCTCGGCGACATACACGTCGCGCTCGTCGGCCGGCTGCCGGAGGGCGTCGGTGAAGATGCTGTGCGCGCGCTTCGCGCTTCGATTCGGCAACCGGTCGCTCACGAGTTCTCCGTTCAGGCCTCGAAGGGCTCGCGGATTGTACCGGACGGCGGGGCGGGGGTGTAGAGCCTGGGGGGAGGGGCGACGCGGCGGCGAGGAGAGCGAGCGAACGTCTGATGACCGGGGCGCGAGCGCAGACTCGCGGTCGCGCCCCGGTGCAGGGGATCAGAAGTCGAAGAAGTTCAGGTGCCCCATCTTGTTGGAAACGTGAGGCGCACCCTGGACCGGGTTGCGTGCCGCATCGGCCGAGTTCGCGAGGTCGATGAAGTACGGGTCGAGGGGCTCGAATCCTCCCTTCCCCTTGCCGGGGAGCAGGGTCGTGAACGTGAATAC
>CAZQZX010000110.1:0-21615 GCA_964597885.1 uncultured Planctomycetota bacterium | reverse complement strand
CGAAGTCGCCGAGCTCGGTGTACACGCGCGCGAGGTTCAGGCGATCGCGGATGGTGTTCGGGTGATCGGCGCCGAACGTCTCCGAGTTCGCGCGGAAGACGCGTTCGTACAGCCGCAGCGCCTCCGTCGACCGACCGCTTTCCGTCAGGATGATGGCGAGGTTGCCCACCATGCGCATCGTCTCGGGGTCGGTGCGCTCGCCGGATTCCTCGCGGTACTGGAGAGCCTGGCGCACCAGCGCTTCGGCTTCCGCATGACGATCGAGCTTGCGAAGCAGATCCGCCAGATTGTTCATCGCACGGAGCGTCGGTTCGGCGCGCGCCCCGAGCACTCGCACGCGCACATCGAGCACATGCTGCAGACGACGTCGCGCTTCCTCGCCCTGCCCCTTCTGCGCCAGGAGCAGCGCCAGGTCGCTGATGCCGACGAGGGTCTGCGGCGCTTCCGGCCCGAGACGCTGCTCGTGGATCTCGATCGAACGTTCGAGCATGCGGCGCGCGGTGTCGAGGTTGCCGAGCGAGCGGTGCACCTGACCGAGCGCGTTCAGCGTGCGCGCCACCACCGGATGATCGCTCCCGTACGCTTTCTCGCGAATCACGCGCAGCCGTTCGTACGCGGCGAGCGCCTTGCGGAATCGTCCCTGAAGGTCGTAGAGATAGCCGAGCATCTCGAGGGGAGACTCGAGCGCCGTCGACTGGGCGCCGTACGTCGCCTCATACGAGACGAGCGCGCGCTCGCACGCCTCGAGCCCTTCCGACACGCGGAACAATCGCTGGTAGGCCGTCGCGAGGTACAGGAGCGCCACGGCCGTCTCGCGATGCGATACGCCGAGCGTGTTCTCGTAGATCGCGACCGCGCGCTTGCAGGTGTCGATCGCCGATTCGCCGTCGCCGAGGTACGTCTCGGCCGAAGCCCGGTACAGGAGACACGACGCGACGTTCGGATGCTCGGCGCCGTAGATGCGCTCGAGCATGGCGACCGCTTCGGTAAATGTCCGGATGGCCGCTTCGAGATCGCCGCACTGCTGCAGATAGCGGCCGTACGCCATGCGGCTTCGCGCCGTCTGTGGATGCTCGCCGAGCTCCGCCTTGCGCAGCTCGATCGACTTCAGGTGGAACGCTCGCGCCTCGCGGACTTCCGATTCGGTACCGCGCGCGAGGAGCACCGCCAGCCGATGCGACGCGAGCGCTCGGGCCAGCGGATCGGGCGACGTCTCGGCGGCGAGCGTGCGCAGCTGCTGCAATCGACGCTTACGCGAGCCGGCATCGGGGGTGCCGCTGCCGCTTCGCACGGTGTACGCGCCGGTGCCGTTCATGCGCGCCGCCACGAACAATCGATATTCGCGGCCGGCCTCGAGCGTGACGGTCAGCGTAGGCTCGACGCCGAGCGGGCCGAGCTCGTCCTCGACTTCGACATCCGGTCCGCGCAGGACGAGATGCCCCGCGAACGAGCTCGAGTCGAGCGTGAAGTACGCCGGGCCCGACTCGGTCGGCTTCACGACATACGTGTGTCCGCGCGCGACGAGCGATTTCGTGTGATCGCGATCGAGGCTCGTCGAACGGATCTGCGGGTCGGTCGCCTTGATGCGATCGGACACCGGCTTCCCGAGGGTGAGCGGCCGATCCGCGGCGAGCGCCGGGTCGCAACTCGCCCCCACGACGACGCCGAAAACGAAGCCGAAGCCGAGACACACGACGAGCGCACGCACGATCGAGCCAAGCCAGCCGCCCCACCGCGCGCGAACGTCGTCCTTCCACCGGAATCCGGTTGACGAGTCCATCTGGCGCAATCCTCCCTGCGGCCCCTAACCGTCTGGGCACCAGCATTATAGGCACCTGGTTCGGGCGCGAGCAACCGAACGCGAGTTCGGCGGCGGCGCCTCCTCCGTGTTCTCCTACGACGCACGGGGAGCCCAAGTGCATGGGTGCCTTGAGGGAAGAGGGAGGATCGCCCCACGGTTTACGTCGTTCGATCGGATGCGATCAGGGGCGGTCGAGCGTGACCTCGACGAGCTCGAGCGACACGGGCACCTCCGCTTCGAGGTCGCCCATCGAGAGTCGCAGGCGGTCGACGTAGTTCGGAACGAGCGCCGCGAGCCGTCCGCGCTCGTCGGTCTTTACCGTGCCGCCGCCCGCTCTCGATCCCGCCGCGTACACGCGCACGTCCGCGCTCGCGGCCGGGAAACCGTCCGGCGTCACCACCCGCAGCTGCACGTAACGAAGCGTGCCGCGAAGGTCGAGCGTGTCGAGCTCGAGCGTGTCGCCTCCGACGACCTCGATCGGATGGATGTCGATCACCGTGAAGCGCGATCGCGCCGTGCGCAGCCGGAAGCGCCACCGCCCGGCCGGCGCCGCGTCGTTGCGGAACGTCCCGTCGGGAGCGATGCCGTCGAACGATCGCTTGGGGCGACCGTCCGGATGCAACAGCGCCGCGTGCAGGTGATCGAACGAGATCGAATCGTCGAGGACCACGCGCCCCGCGACCACGCCAGTCTCCAGGCCCTTGGACGGATCGGGCTCGCGCACGACGACCTCGATCTCCTCGCTTCCGGGGATGACGTTCTCCACCTCGGCGAATCGGACGTCGCGATCGGAAACGTGGAGCGTCACCCGTTCGGGCGGTTCCTTCCACCGGATCCAGAAGCGGCCGTCGGCCCCGCTCACGTGCTCGCCGATCGCGAGATCCTCTTCCTTCGCCATCCATGGCCCGCGGGCGAGGTGCGAGACACGGATCTTCGCGCCTCCGACCGGAGTGCCCGCCTCGTCGACGACGCGCCCCCCGATCAACACCGGCACCGGCTGCAGCCGGATCTCGCCGAGGTCGACTTCGGTGTCGGTGCGGAGCGTGTGCGAGAGGTCGACGCGCGCGAACTGATTCCCGCGCTCGATCACCAGCGCGCGACCGTTCGGCGGCTCGACCCGGCCGCGCACCACCGTGCGGAACCGACCGCTGCCGTCCGTGCGAACCGAGTACGGCGCCTCCTCGGGCTTGGGCTTCAAGAACAGCGACGGCGGCCGCGCGTGAACGACCGGAAGCGTGATCGACACGTCACGCCCGGCGATGAGCGTGCCGTCGGAAAGGCGAACACGCGCCGTCACCCAGGGCCACGGCGACTCGAACCGAACCGTCGACTCGAGTCGCTCGCCCGGACGCGACGGCCCGGCGATCTCCACCTCGCGACGCGGCGCGCGCCCGTCGTCGTACTCGGCGCGAACGCGCAGGTCGAGATACAGCCCGACGTGTTCGAACACGGCACGCCCCGAGATGGCCGGCGCGCGGCGCTCTCCCGTGAACGGTAGCGCGGTTCCCGACGGACGGCCCGCCACGTGGAGCGTCACGTCATCGGTGACGAGCTCGCCCGTCGCGTCGGCAACCTGCAGCACGACCGTCGCGGTGGGCGGAAGCCGCAGCTCGATCTCATCCGGACCGGGAAGCGAGTCGAGCACGTATCGCGGCGCGTCGGCAAACGCGTGATCGATGCCGAGCTCGAAGATTTGCGTGTCGGCGGCGGTCCCCGTCGACTCGAGGCGGCGAACGATCGCGCGGCGCGGCAGGAACGCGACTCCGTCCTCCCGCGTGCTCTCGCGGGTGATCACTTCGCACTCGGACGGATCGTTCGCGCGCGACGCCCGCAGACGAACGCCGACCCCCGCGGCCGGCTCGCCGTCGGCATCGACGACCCGAACGCGCATCGGCTCGAGCCAGCGCAGCGCCTCGCGCGACAGCTCGATGCGAACGATCTCCGCGGGCGGATGCGGAAGCGTCACCGCGACGCGCGGCACGTCCGGCATCGGGATCGCGACGGTGACGACGTAGTCTCCGGTGAAGCCGACCGAGGGATCACCGAAAGGCCCCTCGATGCGACTGACGTCGGCGCGTTGACGGGCGGCCGTATCGGGACGGCCCGCGAATCCGAACTGCAGGTACTCGGGACGGCCTTCGAGCACCGCGATCCCCTGGTCGTTGGTCTCTCGTCGCGAGACGGGAAGCTCCGGTACGCGGCCGGTCGGGAGATCGATCGGATCACCCGGCGACTCCGGCACCGTCACCTGCGCCAGCAGTCGCGTCTCGAGACCGCGAATCGGATCGCCTTCGGGGTCGACGACCAGCACCGAGATCATCCCCTCGATCGAGAGCGCCTCCAGGACCGGCTCGGAGTCCTCCGGGAATTCCGGGTCGGCAGCGCGCGGCAGCGTACGTCTGTCGCGAATGGCGTCGGCGCTTCTCTTCGAAGCGTCGGCAACGCGTGCCCGCGCGCTCGGCAACCGATCGGCCGGACGTTCCGACGGCGCGCGCGCAGACGATCGCTCGGGCAGCACTCCCGGCGCACCGCGGTCGGCGCGCAGGATGAGCACCACCGCGACGGCCGCCACGGCGATCGGAAGCATCAGGAGCAGGAGCCTCGGACGCACGTTCGCTCTAGCCTCCTCCCTCGAAGGTGATGCACACGATCTTCCACTGGTCTTCGTGGCGCAGCAGCGTGATCGCGTCGACGCCCGACCAGTATCCCATGTCGCCGGGCTCGCCGAACTTCGCGTTGTAGTCGGCCCACGCGAACGCGATCCCGCCGCGCACCTGGAGCGAGAGATGGCGCAGACGCTCCTCGAAGATCGGCTTGCTGTCGGGACCGAGTGGCGCCTCTTCGATGAACCGCGGGATCGACGACGCCACGACGCCCGGACGATCCGCGCCCTCGGCCTGCCACACCGTCGTCAGGGTCGCGCCCGGCCAGAAGTGCGAGGCGAAGGCGTTCCAGTCGCGGGCCGAGAAATCGCGATAGTAGGCCTCGATGCGGGTGCGGACGTGCTCGGCCGCGATGTCGTCCCGGTAGATGCGCGGGGTCGACCGGCAGCCGGTCGCCGCAAGGATACCCGTCAGAAGGGCGAGCCCCAATCGCCATCGCTCGCCCGAAAAACTACGTGCCACGATCCACCCCCGTTCGTTCAAACGGCTCCACCGGACCGGGAACCGGACGCTCGATCGATCCGATTCGCCGAATCCAGGGTTAGTCGATCCGACGAATCGATGCAAGGTCCTGGTACAATCGGCGGGCAGGCTTCGGCCTGTATCGCCTCCTCGGGAAAGGAAAGATCGCCCCGCTTTCGGCCGCGCGGCCGGGTGGGTCGCAGTCGCTCATGAGTCGATCCGGCAGCCGCAACTCCGTTCTCGCCGTCGCCGCCCTGGCGCTCCTGCTGCTGCCGTTGCTCGCCCTCACTCCCCGCCGCCCGAAGATCCTTCCGTCGCATGCCGTCAGCTCGCGGCTCTCGCCCGTCGCCTTCGTGGGCGTGAACGTCGTGCCGATGGATCGCGACGAGATCCTCGAGAACCAGACGGTGCTCGTTCGCGAGGGACGCATCACGGCGATCGGCCCGGCCGAGACGACGCGCATCCCGTCGAGGGCGTACGTGGTCGAAGCCGCCGGACGATACCTGTGCCCGGGCCTCTCCGACATGCACGTGCACCTGAGCAACGACGACGACTTGCCGCTGTACGTCGCCAACGGCATCACGACGGTCCGCGTGATGGGCGGGACGAAGCGCATCCTCGAGCTTCGCTACGACATCCGGCGCGGCGCGCTGCTCGGCCCGCGTATCTACACCGCCGGGCCGATGATCGACGGGCCGGCTCCGATCTGGCCGCAGGCCGACGTCCTGACCGATCCGTCCCGCGCCGACGAGCTCGTGCGCGAGTACAAGGCCGCCGGCTACGACTTCGTGAAGGTGTACGTCGGGCTCTCGCCGACCGTGTACAACGCGGTGCGACGCGCGGCACGGAAGTACGGCCTGCGCGTCGTCGGTCACGTGCCCTATGCGACCGAGCTCGAGACGGTGCTTCGATCCGGGCAGGCGTCGATCGAGCATCTCGACGGGTATATCGAAGCCGTGCAGAAGGACGACTCGCCGTACCAGGGAAAGTCCGACGTGGCGACGCGGCTCTACGCGGTCGATCACGTCGATGACCTGAAGATTCGCGAGATCGCGCAGGCCACCGCCGACGCCGGCGTGTGGAATTGCCCGACGCTCGTCGTCGAGCAGAACTGGTCGACCGCGACCGAGGCCGACGCGCGCTTCCAGCGTCCCGAGCTCCAGTACATGCTCGCGCCCACCGTCGAATGGTGGCGCAAGCACGCGGGGACGAACCTCTCGGGTGAACAGAGCGAGTACTACGAGAAGCTCTTCGAGGTGCGCAAGAAGCTCGTGCGCGCGATGTACGTCGCGGGGGCGCGGCTCCTGGCCGGAAGCGACAGCCCGAATCCGCTCACCGTGCACGGCTTCTCGCTGCACGACGAGCTCGGCTATCTGAAGGAGGCGGGGCTCTCGAACTTCGACGTCCTGCGAACCGCGACGGTGAACGCCGCCGAGTTCCTCGAGGGATCGCGCGCGAAGTCGGGAGCGATCCGCGAAGGCTACCGCGCCGATCTGCTTCTGATCGACGGCAACCCGCTCGAAGATCTCGCGCATCTGCGCAAGCCCGGCGGCGTCATGCTCGCGGGCGGCTGGTACACGAGCGCTCAGCTCGCGCAGATGCTCGATGACGTGAAGGAGCAGCGGCAGCGCTACAGCAACCGCCGCTCCCCCCGTCGTCGACGCTAGGCGAAGCTCAGTCGATCAGGGTCGACGGACGGCCCAGAAGAATCGGCAGCGTCGCTGCGCGCGCTCGGTCGCGACCCAGGTGATCGCCTTCCCGGACGGAACGCGCACCGACATCGCGCGGCTCGTCTTCGCGGGAACGTTCTCGTCGAAGCCCGGCGCCTGGATGCGAAGCACGCAATCGCCGTCGTTGATCACCGTCAGCACGACGCCGGCTTCGGACGCGGTGTCGGCGTTCTGCCAGAGCGGCATCGGCGCATCGTCGGCGACCTCGGCGTGCAGGTCGACGACGCCCGGTCCGCCCACCAGCTTCGGGCCGCCGGCGAGCGCCTGCATCATCTCGGAGTTCGGGAAGGTGCGCAGGTCCTTCGGATTGTCGGCGACGGCCGGGCCGCGCGATGCAACGAGCGCGGTCGCGATGGCGACGAGCGCGATGGCCGAGAGGCCGAGGACGCCACGGGGGCTCGGGGTGCGAGTGCTCATGGGTGCTGAATCTCCTCGTCGTTCATCTGGCGGGCCTGCCGTCCCATTTCGGCGTGCCCTGCCGGCGAGCTCCCCGTGCCCGAAGGGCTCCACCGTATCCGAGAAGAGCCGTCCGCGTCAACGCCTAAACCCTTCTGGCGTCGGTGGTCAGGAGGTTTTCGGGCCTGCCGTCAGCCGCCGACGCGCAGGACGACCGCATTCGTGAGGCTCGCGGGGCCCGCCGCGCCCGAGGCCGCGTCCTCGATGAAGCCCTGGAACGTGACGTCGACCGCGAAACCCACCCCCTGGGGAAGGTCCGCCGGCGTGGACGGGGCGGGCTTCGAGGGGAAGTCGGGCGTGCCGAGCCGATGCTCCACGCCGAGGTTGTTCCAGATCGCCGCCACCTGCTGCGGAAGCCCGCGGTTGAGCGGCGTCGGGAAGGTCGCGAAGCCGAGGCCGAACGGCTGCGCAGAAACCGTCGCGGGATCGGGCTGCTCGAGGAACGCGTAGAGCACGAACTTCGCGGGCTCGGGTCCGGCCGGCGGCGCGACCATCTCGAGGCGGATCGGCTGAGACACCGGCACGTGCACCTCGCGCGTGTCGTCGCCCGCGCTGCCGTTCACCAGGAAGACATCCGCGAGCGGGCCCGCCGCCACGTTCACCGTGCCGAAGCGCGCCGCGACCTCCACGCGAAGCTCGTCCGCGCCGATGTCGATTTGCGCCTGGTCGTCGAAGTCGCCGTCGAGGATGCGCGCGTCGCCCTCGGCATCCTCGGTGCCGATCTCCTGCGCGTTCGGATCGCCCGCGTCGATGCACGGCGATCCGAAGCGGATGCGGTAGTCGCCCTCCGTGTCGCGCACGAAGAGCGGATCGGCGGCCAGATTCGAATCACCCGGCCAGCCGCCGCGCACGACGCTCGTCGAAACGACCGTGTCGGCCGCGCCGTCGAAGATCTCGGCTCCCGTCGGCGCTTCGTTGTTCCAGAGGATCGCGTTGGTGATGATGCGAAGGCCCGCGGTGCCGCCCGTCTGGATGCCGCCGCCGCTCGTCCCCGCCATGTTGTCGGCGATCGTCGAGTTCGTGAGCAGGAAATCCGTGCGGTCGATCAGCGCGCCGCCTCCCGAGCGGTCGGCGGTGTTTCGCGTCACGAAGCTGCTCTCGAGAAGCAGCGTCGAGTCGCTCGACGAGATGCCCGCCCCGTTCGGCGCGGTGTTCCCGTCGATGCGGTTGCGGCGAAGCAGCGACTCGCTCGCCTTCAGGAACACGCCGCCGCCGAAGAAGCTCGATCGGTTGGATTCGATCCGGTTGCGGCGCATCGACAGCGTCGATTCCTCGGCCGCGATCCCGCCGCCGCGCTGATCGGCGGAGTTCGACTGTACCGTGTTCAGCTCGACCGTCGCCTCGCGCGCCACGATCGCGATGGCCCCGCCCAGTCCGCCCCGCCCGTTGTTCGAGACGGCGCCGTTCTCGAGCAGCACGTTCGACCGGATGGAGACCGACACGCCCTCGTCGCAAGCGATCCCGCCACCCGTCGCGCTCGACCCTCGCTCGATGCGATTCGACTCGAGGAGCGGCGAGCCTTTGCCCGCGCAGTGGATCGCGCCACCCGCGACGCCGGCAGTGTTGCTGGTCATGACGTTGCCGCGCACCGTCGCGAACGAGTCGCGAAGCGCCACCGCGCCGCCGAAGAAGTCCGCGTGGTTGCGATCGAAGGTGTTGTCGAGGACCCTCGGCGCGCTGCCCAATGCGGCCACCGCCCCGCCGGCGAGCGAGAACCCCGACGAGATATTCTCGACGAAGTCGTTGTCCTCGATCGTGACGTTCGCGCCGTCGACGCACGCGATCGCCGAGCCCCACCGTGTGCAGCCGTTCGCGTGGAACTCGTTGCGAACGATCCACGCATCGGACGCGCCCTCGATGTAGATCGCCCCGCCCGAGGTCGCGCCCGGGAAGTCGCCGCCGTTCTGATCGAAGAGGTTCTCGACCACCTGGGGAGACGCACCGCCCAGGATCGCCATGCCCGAGCCGAAGTCGGCGCTGTTGCCGGTGAGGGTGTTGCGAAGGATCGTCGGCGACGCCTTGAAGCACAGCACGCCGCCGCCGAACGTCACGTTGACGAAGACCGTGCCGGGCCCGTTCACGATCGTGAAGCCCTCGAGAATCGAGCTGGGTGTCTCACCGCTGCGGAACGTCACGCCGGTGCCCGCCGAACCGTCGATCGTCGCGCCCATCGGTGCCACGACGCGGATAGCCTTCCCGAGGAAGTCGATCGTCTCGACGTAGGTGCCGGGCGAGACCTCGACGGTATCGCCGTCGATCGCGGCGTCGATGCCGGCCTGGATGGTCGGCTGCTCGGCGGGAACGAGGATCGTCGCGGCCAGGATCCGACCGGACGACATCGCGACGAGGATCGCGATCGAAAGAACGAGCCGGATCGTACCGGCGGCGAAGCGCGTGCTCATGCGGCGATCCTCGCGAGGGTGGTGAAGCACCTCGGGAAAAAGCGGACGACGCCATCGTAACCCGACGGCTCGCGCGACGGCAACCCGACGCCCCGCCGGAGCGAAACGAGCGGCGACGGAAGGAATCCGACGCCGCTCGCGGGTCTTGCTTCGATGAATCAGTGGACGGCTACTCGTCCTCGCCGATGAGGGTCCGGGCGAGCGCCATGATGCCCATCGCCGTCCCCGACGACTTCGTCGTGTTCGCGATCCAGAAGTCCCACATCGATCCGTCCTTCTGCTGCGTCTTCAGGATCGGCTCGCGGAGCTTCTTCGCCCACTTCTCGCGCGCGCCCTCGGGCAACGCGTTGATCGAGAAGGCGGCGTAGTAGTGTCCGAACAGGTAGAAGTACGCCGCGTTGGCGTAGTAGGCCTCGTGCGGGATCGGCTTGTTGCGCGCCACGTCGAGGAACTTGTGGTGCTTGAAGAACTCGGCGACGCCCGCTTCGAGCTCGTCGGCGGGAATGTCGACGCCGGCGCGCAGCAACGCGTAGTTGCACACCTGGATGCGTCCGAGCGATCCCTTCACCTGGTTGATCGACTCGCTTCGAAGGTGACGCGGCGTCGCGTCGACGCTGTACAGGTACGCGCCGTTCGGCTGACGGCAGCGAAGGATCGCGCGCACGCCGGCGCGGAGCACCTTCTCGTCGACCGGCAGCCCCGCTTCCTTCGCCTCGAGGAGCCCGATCACCGCGACCCCCGTCATGAACGACGTCGCCCAGTCGGGACGCCACGCCGCCGACGGATTCGCGTAGTAGCCCCAGCCTCCGAGCGCCGACTGGTACTTGTACAGCCCCGACAGCATCGTGAGCGCCGCCTCACGAACGCGGGCCTCGCGCTCGGTGCCGCGGATGCGATCGTCCCGGAGCGCGCGCGCCAGCGTTCGCACGCCGTAGACGAGGCCCCAGTTGTTGTCGAGATCCCACTCGGCCGGACGCTTCAGATCGGCGTTCGCGATCAGGAAGTCGAGACCGCGCTCGATCGCGCGATTCGACTCGTCCGTATTCGAGAGCTCGAACAGCGACTGCACGACGAGCGCCGTGGTACCGACCGTCCAGCAGTGATAAGTCGCCGGGTTCGCGAAGCCGCTCGTGAACGTCGCGTTCTTCACGCCGCCCCACGAACCGTTCTCGAGCTGCTCCCCGAGAAGGAACGCGACGCCGCGCTCGATCGCCTGGTGCACTTCAGACGCGGCCGGGATGACTTCCGCCGGTGTTTGGGCCGGCTTGGTCGGCGCCGCCGGCTGTGCTCCGGCCGGACCCGCGATCACGCCGAGTGCGAGGGCCGCCGCGAGCACGATCCTTCTGTCGGCTCTCAAAGCTCGCTCGCTTTCTTGCGATCCTTCTTGATGCCCTCGAGCAGGCCTTCGATCTCCGACTCGACGTTCGCGATGGCGATGCGCTTCTGGAGCTCCGACGATCGCGAGTCGCGCTCGGACTTCTCGAGCGACGCCTGCTTGCGGCTGACGTCGAGACGCAGACGACGCAGCTCACGCGGAACCTCGTGCTCGGTCAGCGCCGCGAGCGCGCGCTCCGAGATGGCGATCTGCCGCGCCGAACGCTCGGCGTTGCGGCGACCGCGCGCCACGACGAACTCCGCGGTGCGGTCGTCGAGATCCTGGTCCTTGTACATCAGCTCGATCTGCGCGAGCTCTTCGGCCGCTTCCTGGGCACGATCCTTCGCGCCGCGCAGCGACAGCTTCGCCTGCTCGATCTTGTTACGCGAGTCGATGTCCTGATACTGGGCGAGCTTGCCCTTCGCCATCTCGAGCTCTTCGAGCGCCTGCCGTCGCGATTCCGAGACGGCCTGCCGCTGGGAGTCCGCGTCCATCTTGGCGTGCTGCAACCGCATCTCGGCGATCCGAAGCTTGCGCTCCGACGCGCGGATCTTCGACTCGAGCGACTCCTTCTCTTCCTGCTTCTTCTTCGCCTTGGCTTCGGCGTCCTCTTCGTTCTTCGCCTCGTCGGCGTCCTGCGCGCCGGCGGGGGCCGACGGCAGCTCCGGCGACTTCGCGGAGAGCGGGCTCCACACCAGTCCGGTGGCAAGGAAGGCAATCACGGCGACAAGGGCGACCAGGATCGGGTTCGATTTCATGGCTTCGGTTCCTCTCGATATTCGGTTGCGGATCTGTGGGCTCTCGGGCCTCGGGGACCGGGCTCCTCGCACTTCGTACGAAAGCGGCGGCCCGGAGGTCCCGCGATCCGAAGGAAGGCGTCTACGATTCTAGGGAAACCGGGGGCGATGCGCGCGCATCGAGGCGGGGAGAATTCGGCGGGTCGTTCTATCCGACACGGGGAGCGTCGGTTGGCGGCAGGGGAAGGCGAGCGAGCACTCCGCGACGGCCGAAGCCGTCGCGGAGGGTCGAAGCTCGAAAATCAGAGCGCGGCGATCTCGTCGAGCAGATACGCCACGGTCTCGATACCGCGCTGGTAGTCCTCGAGGTTGAACTTCTCGTTCGGACTGTGCGCGTTGTCGTCGTGGAGGCCGAGTCCCATCAGGATCGTGTCGATGCCGAGCTCTTCCTTGAACGTGGCGACGACCGGGATCGATCCGCCTTCGCGAATGTAGACCGGCTCGGTCCCGAATCCCTGTGCGACGGCGCGCTTGGCGGCCGCGAGGTACGGGCTCGAGCTCGGCACGAGGCACGGCGCGGCTCCGTGGAGCGGCCTCACGTCGAGCGTGATGCCCTTCGGGCAGATCGAGTTCAGGTGATCGACGACGAGCTGCTTGATCTTCTCGGGATCCTGGTTCGCGACGAGGCGCATCGAGAACTTGCCCATCGCCTTCGACGGCAGCACCGTCTTCGCGCCTTCGCCCGTCCAGCCGCAGAGCAGGCCGTTGACGTCGAGCGTCGGTCGCGCCCACGTGCGCTCGAGGGTCGTGTAGCCCTCTTCGCCGTGCAGGTCCTTCACGCCGAGGTCGGTCGCGTACGCCGCTTCGTCGAACGGAAGCTCGGCCATCGCCTTTCGTTCTTCGTCGGTGAGGTCGACGACGTCGTCGTAGAAGCCGGGGATGGTGACGCGGCCGTTGTCATCCTTCAGGCTCGAGAGGATGCGGCACAGCGCGTGGCCGGGGTTCTCAACCGCGCCGCCGAAGCTACCGCTGTGCAGGTCGCGGTTCGGGCCCGTCGCCTCGACCTCGAGGTACATGAGCCCCTTCAGGCCCACGGTGATCGCCGGCTGCCCCGGACCGAACTGCGAGCAGTCCGAGACGAGGACGACGTCGGCGGCCAGCTTGTCGCGATGCTTCGCGATGAACGGGCCGAGGTTCGGCGAGCCGATCTCTTCCTCGCCCTCGATCAGGAACTTCACGTTGATCGGCAGCTCGCCGCGAACCTTGAGGTACGCGCTGATGCCGCGGATGAGCGCGAGCGCCTGACCCTTGTCGTCGGTCGCGCCGCGCGCCACGATGTTCGAGCCTTCGATGACCGGCTCGAACGGGCCGTGTCGCCACAGGTCGACCGGATCCGGCGGCTGCACGTCGTAGTGACCGTACACGAGCAGCGTCTTGCCGCCTTCCTTGCCGAGCCACGTCGCGGTGACGATCGGGTGGCCGGGGGTGTCGTGCATCTCGACGTCGAAGCCCGCCTCGCGGAGCTCGTCCTGGATGAACTCGCCGGCCTGGCGCACGTCGCCCTTGTGATTGCTGTCCGTCGATACGCTCGGAATGCGCAGCCAGTCCTTCAGCTTGTCGACGTGGGCATCCTTCTCCGACTGGATCTTCTCGATCACGTCCTGCATCGCCTGCCGCTCCTTGTCGTCATCCGTGAGTGTCGTTGCGTGAATCGTCCCGCCGTGACGGGGGCCGGATAGCATACACGGTCGCGCGGTGAATGCGCAGGGAGATCCTCGGCGCGGGAACGGTCAGCGCACGAAGTCGAGCTGATACCGGAACATGCGATCCCAGGCGTCGGCGAGCGCATCCGGCTCGAGGAGGCCCGGTCCGACGCCGTCCTGCACGTGGACGTCGCACGGGATGCCGCGACTCTGGAGGAGCGACTCGATCGCCTGCTGGCTCGCGATGCCGCCCGCGTCGGCGCTGCCCGCGATGAGGAGCGCGCGCGGCAGGTCGTCGGCGAGCTCTCCGTTCATCCCCGCCGGCATGGTCGCCCCGTGGAGGGTGAGGACGCGGGCGCCCGGCGCGAGGGCCGCCACCACGAGAGCGAGCGAGCCCGATTCGGAGAACGCCACGATACCGATCCGCGAGGCGTCGATGTTGCGGCAGCGCTCCAGGTGCGCGATGGTGTCGAGTAGAATGTCGGCTCGATCTTGCGACGGGGCCTGCGCATCGTGCGGCAGCACCGACACGAGGCCCGATTGCCGCAGGCGCGACGCGTACTCGGCGAGCGGCAGCGCGCCCGCTTCGGACGGGCCCGCGAGGAGAAGGACGGCCGGCGGCGACGCTTCCGATCCGGGGTGGCCGAGCTCGACCAGGACGCGATGCCCGGCCGTCGGCAGCACGACGCGCGAGACGCCTTCGGGCAGCACGACCGGAGCGAGGTCGCCAATATCGGCGCCGGGCCCGTGAAACTCGATTTTGACCTGGGCCAAGTCGGCGGTTTTCACGTACAGCATCAAGCCGAGACCGATGCTGGCCAACACGACCGCAAGCACGAAGAAAAGGACGAGGATTCGCATGGTACTGACCCCGAGAAGTCGACGCATCCTACGACGACGCACCTCGCTCCACAACTTTCGCCGGGCTGCGGTCCGCCTCGTGCTCGCGCTTCTGATCGCGGCTGCCGTCGATCCGATCGCGCTGGCCGTGCAGGAAGCCTCGACCTCGCCGACGGCCAAGCGCCCCATGACCGTCGAAGATCTGTGGGCCATGGACCGCGTGGGATCGCCGGTGGTCTCGCCGGACGGGACGCACGTCGTATTCCCGGTCACGCGCTACGACATGGAAGCGAACGAGGGCAACACCGACCTGTGGATCGTCTCCACGAAGGACGGCAAGCCGGCCCGTCGCCTGACCTGGCGCAAGAAGGGCGACTCGTCGCCGGCGTTCGCGCCCGACGGACGCTCGATCGCGTTCGTGTCGTCTCGAGACGGCAGCCCCGCGCAGCTCTACCGTCTTCCGCTCGACGGCGGCGAGGCGCAGCGGCTCACCGATCTGCCCTTCGCGGTGGTCGCGCCGCGCTGGCTCCCCGACGGCAGCGGGCTCGTGTTCCTGGGATCGACGTGGGCCGACCTCGGCGACGACTTCGATGCCGTGACCGAGCGGCTCGACAAGGCGAAGAAGGACGAGGTCCAGGCGAAGATCACCGAGAGTCGAAACCTCCGGTACTGGGATCACTACACCACCGACGATCGCGTGCCGCACTTCTTCCACGTCGATCTCGAGTCTCGTGAGGTGAAGGATCTGACGCCCGGGATGGACCGGTTGATGGACTTCCGCTCTCCGGGCGATCACTTCGACGTCGCGCCGGACGGCAAGCACATCGCGTTCTCGGCCAACACGACGAAGGCGCCGTATCAGAAGCTCGACTTCGATCTGTTCGAGCTCGCGATCGAGACCGGCGAGATCCGCAACCTCACCGAGGGGCACGCGCCCGGCGATCATCGGCCGCGCTACAGCCCGGACGGTTCGGCCATCGCCTTCGCGCGCCACCGCCGCGCCGAGATCCACCCCGACTTCCAGCGGCTCGCCCGCTACGACCGCGCGACCGGTACCGTCACCGAGCTGTGCGCGAGCTTCGACGGAGCGCCCTCCGGGTTCGAGTATGCACGGCGCCTGCCGCTGATCTTCTTCCACGCGCAGGTTTACGGCGAGACGCGTCTGTTCGGCGTGCATGCCGACGGCGGCGACCCGGTGGAGATGACGCGCGGCGGCGTGACGTCGAGCGTGGCGAGCGGCCCGGGCTTCGTCGTCTACAAGCGCGAGTCGACGATGCATCCACCCGAGCTCGAGATCCAGCGCTTCGATCAGGAGCCCGAGCGGCTCACGCGCCTGAACGACGAGCGGATCGCCGCGCTCGACCTCGGCACCCGCGAGAGCGTGACGTACCGCGGCTACGGCGACGAGCCCGTGCAGATGTGGGTCGTGCATCCGCCCGGGTTCGACCCGAAGGCCGACTGGCCGCTGTTGATGGTCATCCACGGAGGCCCGCACGGCGCGACGCTCGATCGATGGCACACCCGCTGGAACCTCGCGCTCTTCGCGTCGACCGGCGCCGTCGTCGCCGCTCCGAACTTCCACGGCTCGACCGGATTCGGACAGCACTTCGCCGAGTCGATCCTGGGCAACCACGCCGAGAAGCCGTTCGTCGACGTGATGCGCGCCACCGACTACATGGAAGGTCGCGGCTACATCGATCGATCGCGCATGCTCGCGTCGGGAGGATCGTACGGCGGCTACCTCGTGTGCTGGATCCTCGGCCACACCGATCGCTACGCGGGGCTCATCAATCACGCCGGCGTCTACGATCTGCTCTCGCAGTACTCGTCCGACTGGACGTGGGGACGCGACCACAACTACGGCGCCGCCCCGTGGACCGACCCCGCGCGCATCGACCTTGCCTCGCCGAGCCGCCACGCCGCGAACTTCGCGACGCCTACCCTGAGCCTCCACGGCGAGCTCGACTATCGCGTGCCCGTGCATCAGGCCATCCAGCTCCATCAGGTGCTGACCGGCAAGGGGGTGCGCTCCCGCCTCGCGCTCTTCCCCGACGAGGACCACTGGATCGCGGCCCCGCACGCCGCTCGCGTGTGGTGGTCCGAGATTTTCGCGTGGATGCGGGAGTACGCCGGAACGCGATAAGCCCCGGGAAACCCCGTTTTTCCGGCAATTTCAACATCCTGGGCCCCTGCGACTTCGGCTCGCGAAAAAAAACTGCGTGAATCGGGTGCGGACAGGGCGCCTTCAAAGGTGCCGGAAAGAAAAAGCCAACGAATTCCGGGCCTGTGGCGTCGGTAGTAATGAGAACGCTGCCAGGAACGGGGAAGAGCAGCCGGAGAACGCTCAGAGTCCACGAATGCGCTCAGTCTCTGCCGGGAGCGAGCGCAAAAAGCGAAGGGTGCGGCGGGAGCCGCGAACTGAAGGAGCCGCAATGATGAAGCAACGAAGACGAGACGCCCTGCTTTGGAGCCTGTTCGCGCTCCTCGCGATCCTGTCTTCACCGGCACTTGCCGCGGGTCAGGATCTCGGTACCCCGAAGCGGATCGGGGATTCCGAAATCGTCGCCGCGTTCCCCGATCGATGGGTGGTCGAATGGAGCGGCAAAGACCGGCGCGCCCTCGCCAAGGAAGTGCCGGCGCGGCTTCGCAACGCGAATCTCACTCTGCAGGTGCTGCCCGCGCAGTCGTCGCTCTCCGTGTTCGCTTCATACCACAAGAGCCGAACGCATGAGACGCACTACGCCGGCGCGCGCCTCGTCTCCGAGAAGAAGATCGAGCAGGGCTCAGTCGAAGGATTCGTCTATCACCTCACCGAGCTCCCGTCGGCCTACGCCGGCTTCGATCTCTTCGATGCGATCCTTCGCCTGGAAGGCAAGTTCGTGGTGATGTCGATGCTCTTCGATCGCGGCGAGCGGATCCGCTACGACGCGATCTTCGACAGCGTGCTCACCTCGATCCGGATCGCCGACGATGCCGACCGCCACGAGCCGGTGTCGGTCCAGACGAAGGCCGTGCGCGCCGACGGCTCGCGCGAGATCGTCTGGTTCGGAAGCTTCGAGGAAGCCTTTCACGAAGCCGAGAAGCTCGGCCTGCCCGTGATGATCGCCTTCCACCACGACTCCCAGCCGGTGTGCCGTACGCTCATCGAGAAGGTGTACCGCGATCGCGAGATCCTCGAGCTCAGCCGGAACTTCGTGTGCCTCCCCGCCAACGCGTCCGACTACGGCGACGAGAGCTCGCTCTACGGCGGCGTCACCAGCGGCATGCACCAGCAGATCGAGATGCAGGCGCGCCAGAAGTATCTGCACACCGATGTCGCGGTCGCGCCGCAGCACATCTTCTGTCGGCCGGACGGCGAGATGCTGTTCCGCCACGAGTACGCGCCTTCGAAGACCCAGCTCGCCGACTGGATGCGCGAAGCGATCCGAGCCGTCGGTCGCGCCGCGGACGTGAACCCGGTCGAGGGGCCCTACGAGCTCTACGTCGAGAGTGACAACGACGCCTATCGCCGCGACCTCGTCAGCCGGCTCATCCGATCCGATCGCGAAGCCGCGCTCGAGCACCTCGTCGAGAAGCTCGCGTCAGCGCGCAAGTCGCGAGACCTGGCGCGGGTGCTCGAGGTCGTCGGCGATGCCGGTCGCCCCGAGCTGATCGCGCACGTGCTGCCGCTGCTCGACCACCGCTCCACGACGATCCGCGGCGCGGCTGCCCGCTGCGCCGAAGCCATCGCCTCGCCGACCGCCCGCGAAGCGCTGCGCAAGCGGCTCGCGGTCGAGAAGCGAAGCGACGTGAAGGGATGCGTCCTTCGAGCGCTCGCGGCGAGCGCTCCCCGCGACGGGGCTACCGCTGACGCCGTCCTCGATCAGACGCGCCGTGGGTCGCGCCAGCTGCAGCGCGACGCCCTCCTGGCCCTTCGCCACTTCCCCGAGAGTGAGATCGTGATCGAGCGGCTGCTCGACGTGCTCGCGACCGCTCGATCGGAAGAGCTGCAGGCGGCCGCCGCGTGGACGCTCGCCGAGCTCGAGGAACAGCGCGCGATCGAAACGCTCCAGCGTCTCGTCGACGGCAAACGCAAGAGCGGACGCCTCAGCCGCGTCTTCGCCGGCGCGCTCGCGAAGCTCGGCGGTGGTGGCGAGCCGATCGATCCGTCCAACGCGCACTTCCTGCTCACGGGCGAGTGCGGCGAATCCTGATCGAAGGCCCGATCGAGGCCTGACGACGAGGTGGGCGCCCGGGGCTACTTGTCCGTGGCGTCCGCCTCGTCGAAGTACTTCTCGACGATCCAGTCCGGCTGCCAGCGGTCGGGCTTGCGCGCACGGCCCGTCAGGTCGATCTCCATCGACTGCGGCTCGTCGACGTGCAGCGGGTGCGGGTCGTCGGTACGCGCCCGCCACGCTTCCATCAGCTCGGTCATCCGCGCGACGCGCTCGCTCTGACCGGGCTCGGACGCGAGGTTGTGAAGCTCGCTCGGATCGCTGTAGAGATCGAACAGCTGCACGTAGTCGATCAGCGGGTATCGAATCAGCTTGTAGCGCTCGTCCCGCACCGCGCGCATCTTGTTCTCGTAGGTGACGAACAGACTGTCGCGCACGGTCGCCTGCTCGCCCGCGTACACCGGACGCAGGCTCTCTCCTTCCACGCCGTCAGGCACGTCCGTGCCGGTCACGTCGCAGATCGTCGGGAAGAGATCGTACAGGTACGTGAGCGCGCTCGAGCTATCGGCCGGCGGCACGCCCGGCCCTGCCACCACGAGCGGACATCCCATCGAGTGCTCGTAGACGCTCTGCTTGCCGAGCAGCCCGTGGCTTCCCATCGCGAGGCCGTGATCCGCGGTGAAGATGACGATCGTCCGATCGGCGTGGCCGCTCGCCTCGAGAGCGGAGAGGATCCGCCCGACCTGGTCGTCGAGATGCGTGATCATGCCGTAGTACTCGGCGAGCTGATCCGAGATCACGTCCTTCGTGCGCGGCCAGCCGGCGAGCTTCTCGTCGCGTCCGGTCATCCAGCCGTTGTGGAACGGATGCTGCGGCATGTAGTTGTCGGGCAGCGGCGGTCGGTTCTCGTAGTAGCGCTCGCGATACGGAAGCGGAGGCTGCCTCGGATCGTGAGGCGCCGTGAACGAGACGTAGGCGAAGAACGGCTCGTCGTTCGGCTGCGCCTCGAGGAACTCGATCGCCGCGTCGGCGAAGATCTCGCTCGAGAAGCCGTCGCCGGTACGCTCGTTCACGAACGTCCGCTCGGGTCCGACGTCGCGGAGCGGGACGGCCGTGTGGTCCGACATGCCGCCCAGGAACACGGCCTGCCCGCGATCGAAGCAGCGGAGGAACGAATCGCCGCCGTTATGCCATTTGCCGGTCGCGAACGTCGCGTAGCCGTTCTCGCGGAGGACCTCGGGCAGCGAAGGCACGTCCTCGAGGTTCATCGGAACGTGATACAGCGTCCGCCCCGAGAGCAGCATCGCACGGCTCGGCTGGCACACGGCGCCGTGGATCGACCCCATGCAGTAGTTCTGCGAGAAGCGGAATCCACGGGCGGCGAGCCCGTCGATGGCCGGCGTCGCGATGTGCGGGTTGCCGGCTGCGCCGAACGCGTCCGGGCGCATGTCGTCCGCGAACAGGAGCAGCACGTTCGGTCGGTCGACGGCAGGAGGCGTCGGCGGCTTCGGAGGCTCGGTCACGGGATCCGGTCCGCCCGCACACGCGGTAAGCCCGAGACCGACGGCAAGAGTCAGGAGAATCGTTCGCAGGGTTCGCATGACGGCGGATCGTACCAGATCATGCGCCGTCGCGCGCCGGGGATCAGAACGCGCTTCGGCCGGACTTCGCCTGCAGCAGGCGATCGACCTTGCCGGCGTTGTCACGCGCGACGTTCGCGAACTGGAGCGTCGGATCTTCCGTCTTCGGCTCGGTATCCACCGAGCGCAGCATCTCGACGGCCTGGTCGAAGCACTCGTGCTCGATGAGACACTTCGCGTGTGCAGTCTTCAAGACCTCGCGCACGGGCTCCGGCGCCTTGGCTCGCGCCGACTCGAGCAGCCGGTTCTTCTCGCCGATCGGCAGCGCACGAAGATCGACGGCGAGCGCGTCGGCCGGGATCGGTCGGAGCGATCGATACACGGCCGTCGCGCCGTGCATCATGTAGAAGAGCTCGAAGTACTCGGCGAAGTACTCCATCGTGATGTGAATCCAGTACTCGTTGAAGTGGACATAGTCCTGCTGGATCACGATCGAGCGCTCGGGGATCAAACACGGGAACGTCTTCTTGACGACCCAGTCGTTCAGCTCCCACGACTTCGCAACGTCGACGAACAAGATCTCGATCGGATCGTCGCCCCAGTTCATCGAGAGGAGGTCGCCGGGGTTGACCGCGATGTGATCGAGGTAATCGCGATTCGCATCGAGATACTTCATGAAGACCGACGCCGAGCTCGGTCGCTCGTCCTCGGGGAAGAAGTGGTCGTACCCGTTCATCGAGAAGAGATCGAACGAATGGATGCGGCGCGTCTTCTTGGCCTGCGGACAGCGTCGATTCTGCGAGAGGCCGCGCGCGAAGGCGTTCGTCGAGAGGCCGACCAGCGGCCCGAGGTCCACGATCTCCCCGTGGCCCTCGTAGTAGTCCCGCGCGAGCATGTAGAGCATCGACACTTCGTACACCGTGAGCATCGACCGGATCTCGTGCGGCCCGCTCGGGTTGCTCACCGTGAAGACGGGACGATGGCTGCGCACGCCCATCTGCGCCATCTTCTCGGGGACGACGGCGTACTGCATCCAGGACCGTCGGTCACGGATGTAGTCGAGAATCTCGGGTGTCGGGCTCGGTTCGGGCATCGGGATTCCTTCGGCGGGGTCTCCCCCGGATATCGGCGCCGCGCCGTCCGGGCCTTGAGGGGCGCCCGCCGGGGGCCGAGCGGCCGTCCGAGACGATTCTTCCCCATATGTTTGCCCGCGATTCGAATACGTTCGCTACGATGCCGTAACCGACCGGCCC
This sequence comes from uncultured Planctomycetota bacterium, assembly GCA_964597885.1. GTDB lineage: Bacteria > Planctomycetota > JACOTG01 > JACOTG01 > JAUIME01 > CAZQZX01. Next base: position 459 of record CAZQZX010000110.1, on the reverse strand, counting down.
GGGCGCCGGTCTCGAAAGGAGCCGTGATGAAGCCATTCCCCGTTCGGACGATGCTCGTCGTCCTCGTGATGATCCTCCCGATGCTGGCCGCTGCCGCCCAGAAGGCGCTGGCCGAGCCCCCCGTCTACGTGGTCGAGTTCAAGGGCAAGGAGCTTGCCGAGGCCACCGCCGACCGACGGGTCCGAAACGCCGTCAACACCCTCGCCCAGGCCTTCGGCGCGACCCCGTGCAAGTCGATCTCGATCAACTCCCGCGGGCTGTTCCGCCCGAAGGTGACCGTCCGGATCGAGCACACCGAGGAGTCGGCGGGCGGGCGTCCGCGGATCGCCTTCGTCCTCGCCGCCGAGTCCGGCCCCGCTCTCGATCTCGAGGCGCTGGAACGGGAGCTCGAGGCGCAGATCGATCGCCGCCTCGGCGTGGGCGTCCTCGTCGATACGTCGAGCCCGGTCAACGAGTGGG
>CAZQZX010000109.1:0-21669 GCA_964597885.1 uncultured Planctomycetota bacterium | reverse complement strand
CTCACTTCGACGCTGCCAGGTAGTTCCGGCCCGCCCTCCAGCTGCGTCGTGAGTGGGAATCCTTGTGACCACGGGTGGGTGCCCTCGGTGCCCATGAACTGCCCGAAGGTGTCCCGGAAGGCGTAGAGGGTCTCGTAGATGCCCATCGGCGGGCAGTCGTCGGACAGGAAGGAGTCGCGTTGCATGGGAGCGTCGTTCCGTAAAGACTGTCTTGCCGTGCGGCTTATCCTGCCATTTCGGGGCCCGCGATCACCGATGACGGGCCTCCCCATCGGCGACGCATCATAAGGCCAACCCCTCCCCGCGTGCACGCCTTTTCTGGAGCAACGCCGCAGCCCCGCCGCTACCGCCTTGCGGAGCTCCCCAAGGACTCGCTAGAGTGACCTCGACAACGAGGAAAACCCAACCAACGCCAAATCGTGGAGCTGCCGTTTGAAGTCCGTCGTCGTTCCGATCCTCCTCATCCTGTCCGCCGTCATGATGTCGCTGGCGTGGCTGGGGCACCTACGCTACGAAGATCAGTGGACGTTCTGGATGGCGCTGGGAGCCAGCTGGGCGCTCGTGCTTCCGGAATACGCGCTCAACACCGGCGCGACGCGCTGGGGCATCGGCACCTTCAGCGGTGCCCAGATGGCCGCCATCCATCTCTCTTCGGGCGTCGTCTGCGTGGCGCTCGTCTCGCACTTCGTGCTGAACGAGGTCATCACCGGGCGCCAGCTGCTCGGCCTGGGGCTGATGCTCGTCTCGATCACGCTCATCCTCAGCAAGCGACCCGAGGGTCTGGGACGCAAGATCCGGCGACGTGAGTCGCTGGCCACGGCCGGTGCCGAAGGGGAAGCCGCATGAGCGCCGTCGTCGGGGTTCCGATCCTGCTGCTGCTCTCGAGCGTCATCATGGCGCTCGCGTGGCTCGGCCATCTCCGGTTCCAGCACTGGCGGTTCTGGGGCGCCCTCGCCGCGAGCTGGTTCCTCGTCCTGCCCGAGTACTTCCTGAACGTCTTCGCCACGCGATGGGGGCACGACGTCTACACCGGCGCGCAGATGGCCTCGCTCAATCTGTCGTCGGGCGTCATCTGCGTCGCGCTGGTGTCGCACTTCGTTCTCGGCGAGGAGCTCGCGCGAAGGCAGCTGCTCGGCTTCGGACTGATGATCGTGTCGATCGGGCTCATCGTGCTGTAGGGCGCGGCAAGCCCTTCGTGGATCAGTTCGTCTCGCCCGAGAGGACCCAGCCCGCCCAGTCGCGAAGCGCATAGCGCGGCTCCCCGAAGGCATCCTTCTCGCCGCGCAGCTTCGCCTTCGCCTCCCACAGCGCCTGGGCTTTCGGCTTCCCCTGGAGCCACAGTCGGCGGTAGAAGTCGGACATGAGCTCGCGCGCGGCCTCGTCGGGCACCGCCCACAGCGAGGTGATCGTCGAGCGTGCGCCCGCGGCAAAGAGGGCCTCGCGAAGCGACGCGATCCCCTGACCGGCGCGGCGCTCGCCGATGCTCGTATCGCACGCGGACAGCACCGCGAGCTCGCATTGGGCGAGCGAGAGCGCCGCCACCTCCTCGGCCGTCATGATCGCGCCCTTCTGTTCAGGCGTTGCCGGCACGCGATTGGCCCCGGCGAACGCGAGCCCGCAGAGCGTCATCGGCGTGAGCCCGATCACCCGCTGTCGCTGATCCCCCACGAAGCGCAAGCCGAGCTCGCCGTCCACCTCGCGCTCGTCGCGGGTCGACGGAACCGACTCGCGAGTGAAGTACCCGTGCGTCGCGAGATGCAGGAACCGGTACTGCGAGGCGAGCTCTTCGAAGCGGATTCGCGTGGCGCGTCGCCCTTCGAGCACCACGGCGCTCGACGCTTCCGGATGCGCCTTGCCGAAACGGCTCGCGATCGCGCGGACTTCCATCGTGCTCGCCGGCAGCTCGTCGAATGCCCACTCGAACGGCTGGGCGGGCGATGACGACGCGCTGCGATCCCGGCCGGGATCCGCGTCGGCCTTCGATTCTCCCTCGATGGGCGCCAGATCGTAGTCGATCCCGCCCAGCGCCAGCAAGCCAGGCTCGCCATTGAGAGGCCGGGCGGGAACAAGCAGCTCGCGGAGCGACGTCCGCACGTCGATCGTGAAGGTATCGCCGAGGCGCCGATCGTCGCCGTCGGGAAGCGCATCGAGCGGAACCAGATGTAGCACGTCGTCGAGGGCGACCACGAGCTTCGTCGTCTTTCCGAGGGCCGGGCGAAGCGGATCGAACACGAGCCGCCGCAGCTGCTGGCCGGCCGCCGGGCCCGCATCGGCGACGACCACGCCCCGCTCTCGGCCTGCGAGGATTTGCTTGCGCCAGTCGCGGGCGGCCTGCTCGATCTTCGCCGCCGGTCCCAGGTCGATCGAGGTGAACGCGCCGTCGCGGGTCACGACGAAAGCGACGATCCGTTGCTCGATCGTGCGAAGGCGCTCCTTCTGCTCGTCCCGCTGCGCGTGACCGAACTTCCAGTAGGAAACCGCCGCGGAGTCGTCGGGCAGCACGTTCGCGATCGCTTCGGGAGTCGGGATACGGAAGAGGCGGTCGTCGTTCGCCCCGAGCCGGATCTGCCGGCGCAGCTCGCGCTCGGATTTCTCCTTCGTGCGCACCGCGTCGAAGTATGCCGTCGAGTCCCCACCGCGCGCGAGGCGCGTCACCTCGCTTCCGTGCCGCACGAGGTCGGCCCGGAGCTTCCGCAGGCGATCGCTCGACGGGGCTTTCTCGGCCGCGGACCAGACGCGACGACTCCATCCGCCCGCGGCGCGCGAGGTCTCGATCGTCGTGAAGGACTCCCGAGCCAGCTCCTTCGACGAGGTTCTCATGCTCACCGAGATCGCGACGGCGAGCTCGTCGCGGGTCTTCGTCACGAGCGACTCGAGCTCGCGCGGCGAGAGCGACAGGCCGAAGTTCAGGAACGACTCTCGCGTCGACCGCGTGTGCTCGGTCAAGAGATCGACAGCCTCCTCGTCCTCGCCCTGATGGAGCGAGATCAGCAGGAGGTTCCACCGCGAGGTACGGACCAGGTAGTCGAGGCCCACGCGCGTCGCGGTCTCCATGACGCGCTGCTGGTAATCGGCCGCGATGTCGAACTCGCCGGTGTGCTCGTAGATCAGGCCGAGGCTCATGAGCGACCCCAGCCGATCGGGGTGTCCTTCGGGCAGCGTGCGTTCTCGAATCGCGTGGACCGCGAGCAGCTCGTCGCGAGCCTCCTCGACCCGGCCCAGTCGCACCTTCGTCACCGCGAGCGAGATCCGGGCATCGATCCGCTTGGGGTGGCCTTCCGGGAGGAGCTTCGATCGGACTTCGAGCACCTTCTCCTCGAGCCGGTGGGCCCGCGCGAAGTCGCGTTGTGCCTTCAACGTCACGGCAAGCTGTCCGCGCGCGAGCTGGAGATCCGGGTGGTCGTCCTCGAGAATCCGGGAACGAATCGCGAGCACGCGCTCCTCGATCTCGCGAGCCGTCGCGACGTCCCCGAGCTCCTTGCTGATATTCGCGAGGTTGAGCTCGCCGAGCAGGCGATCGGGATGCGTCTCCTCGAGCTTGTTGCGGAACACGGCGACGACGGCCTCGTTGATGTCGCGCGCCTCGGCCAGGCGCCCGAGCTCGACGTAGGTCGACGCGAGATTCCCACGCATCCGCGCGAGGTCGAGATGGTCCGCCGGGAGCACGCGCGCGCCCATCTCGATGGACTTCTCGAGAAGCGGGAGCGCTCCCCACAGGTCGCCCTGTTGCCGCAGGGTGATCGCCTGGTTCATCCGAGCCGACTGCAACGTGGGATGATCGTCGGGGAGCGTCTCCTCATAGACCTCGAGCGCCTTCGCCTGCAGGTCACAGGCGGCGTCGAACTCGCCGAGCGACTTCAGCGTCGTCGCCAGGTTCATGCGAGCCGCCTGCAGGTCCCGGCTGTGCGGCGGCTGGGTCCGCTCGAAGACGCCAAGCGCCTGTTCCTCGAGCTCGCGCGCGCCGCGCAGATCACCGAGCGCCTTGATCGTCAGCGCGAGGTTGAGGCGTGTCGCCTGGAGCGACGAGTCATCGGGTGGCAACGTGCGCTCGCGAATCTCGAGGACGCGCTCCTCGATCTCGCGCGCGGTCTGCACATCGCCCGCGGCCCAGAACGTCGAGGCGAGCCCGTGCCAGGCCTGGAGCAGGTCGGGGTCGTCCTCGGGGCAGATCGTCTCGAGCCTCGCGATCACCTCCTCCTCGAGCCGGCGCGCCCGAGCCAGGTCGCCCATCGTCTTCACGATCGTCGCGAGCTCCATCATCGTCTTGATCGTGTCGTTGTGCGCCGGCGGGTGCGTCGCGTGCTGGAAGTCGAGGAAGCGCTGGTGGGCGCGCGCTGCCGTCGCCAGATCGTTCAGATTGCGGCTCGAAAGCGCGAGGCTCACCGTGGCGGTGGCGAGCGCGTCACTCTTGAGCGCATCGGGGATCGCGAGGATCGCCTCGAGCTCCTCGGCGGCGATGCGTCGAGCGGCATCTCGATCGCCCTCGTACACCTTCTGCTGGGCGACCCTCAGGCGCGCGTTCGTCCGGCGCCTCGCCGCGTGCGTCTTCGGACTCTCGGACGTCTCGACGATGACGATCGTCGCGCGCGTCTCGGCCTCGAGCCCGCGCGCCGCGAGCCGGATCGTGAGCGGGGTTCCGCTCATCACGGGAAGGCGAACGAACGGATCCTTGCCGCCGGCGGAGTCGTCGTCCTCCTCGAGCACCTCGCCCGACTCGGACTCGACGCGAACATAAAGATCGGCGTCGGCATCCTCGGCCTTCGCGTGCAGGAACATCACGCCCGTGGTGTCGGCGACGTACTCCACGTGGCGCGCCGGACCGACATCCCCCACCCAGGCGTCCGACGGGCTCAGCGTGACCTCGAGCGTGGCATCGGGACGGAGCTCGGTCGCGGCCCCCGGCACTTCGGGAGCTTCGAAGAGCGACATCCAGAAGATCGCCACGGCCAGCATCGCCATCGTCCGCCGATTCCCTCCGAGGCCAGGCGCCGTATCGCCCCCTGGCGTCTCGCCCAGCCTATTCGAGAGGGGCACGGGGGTGCAAGGCTGATTCGCTGTGTTGCAGCGGCAGTTACGATCTCGTTACGATTCCTGCACTCTCCAGTCCCGTAAGCTCTGTCCGAACGAACACCCATCACTCAAGAGCTCAACGGAGAAGCAGGAGGCATCATGAAACTGGCATCCCATCCACGAATCTGGCTCGCCCTGGTCGTTCTCGGAGCCCTGGTCGGCCCGTCTGCCCCGAAGGCAGCCGCGACTGAGGAAGCGGACGTCGACCGGTACTTCGTCGCATCGTCGGAAGTCTCCACCAAGACGGGTCCGCAGGTCATCACGCGCAACATTCTGCAGGACCGAAACGGCGACTACTGGCTCGCGACCTGGAACGGGCTCGTCCGCTACGATGGCAAGGCGTTCACGAACGTCACGAACCAGGAAGGCTTGCGACGCTACCGCACCTTCTGCCTGCTCGAGGATCACAAGGGACACATCTGGGTGGGAACCACGGGCGCGGGAGTCTATCGCTACGACGGCAAGAGCTACACCAACTTCACCACGAAAGACGGACTGGTCGACGACACGGTCCTCTGGATGATGGAGGATCGCGACCACAACATCTGGATCGGGGGAATGGGCCTGACGAAGTTCGACGGCAAGACGTTCACCGCGTTCGACGAGTCGGACGGGTTCACCCGCAAGGACGTGCACTCCATCGAGCAGGCACCGGACGGCAGCCTGTGGATCGGGACCCGCGGCGCGCTGTTTCACTACGACGGCAAGACGTTCGTAAACTTCACCGAGAAGCACGGAGTCGATATCCAGCACACCAGTTACACGCCGGCCGTGGTCGACCGAAAAGGCCACGTGTGGTTCGGGGGCTCGAAAGGGATGTATCACTATGACGGCGCGAAAGTGCGACACGTCTTTCAACCGGCCTGCTTCTCCCTGATGGAAGACTCGAAGGGACACATCTGGTTCACCGGCGGAGCGCTCGAAGGACAGGAGCCGAGACCGGGCGTCAGCGTGTTCAACCGATTCGACCCGGCAGCCGGCGTCGACAACCTCCTGAAGTCGAGGAAGCAGATCGAGGTGCCTTCGGGCGCCATCTTCGGGCTCACCGAGGATCGAGACGGAAGTATCTGGTTCGGCACCGGCCGCGGCGTCGGCCGCCTGCAAGGAGAGACCGCCTTCTACTTCACGGGCCGCCAACCTTGAAGAAGACCCTCCCCCTCGCGATCCTCGCGGTCGCGCTTCTCATCTGCGCCTGGATCGTCTTCATGAAACGGGCCCCGCGTGAGGAATCGACGCGGCGAGCGGAAGAGAGCGCGGTCACGGACCCGGCCCCGGAAACCGAGCGATGGAACCCGACGCTCGGAGACGATCCTCGCAAGGACGACACGCCCGCGGAGGATACGGATTCGCGCGTCCTGCGCGTGATCCTCGAAGGGATCCCCGAAGACGCGTCACCGATGACGACGGTCACGGTTGCGGGTGTCGCCGGGGGCGAAGTGTGGCCCGCCGGGCTGCGCGACTCGTGGCCGTGCCAGGGACTGACGACCGACTTCGAGCTGGACGCCTTCCTCGCCGAAGTCGCGGCGCAAGACGGAGAGCTTCGCGTCGAAGAGCTCGAGGTCCAGGTCGATCATCCGAAGCATCTTCCCGAGACGTCCAGGGTGTCGCTATCCGACGGCGAGGCGTACGGCGACGGCCGATCCGTCTACGAGGTTCGGGTGCGATTGGATCCCTCGGCCGCGATTCACGGCCGAGTGGTTCGACAGGACGGCACGCCGGCGATCGAGGGGCTGGTCGGCGCCCAGCTCCTCGAAGACGACTTCCCGGTGGAGGACGAAGGATACGCCGTCGTGTGCGAATCGGACGGGTCCTTCGAGCTTCGCGTTCCCACGTCCGGAATCTACGCGCTCGTCTCCTACGAGGAAGGATATCGTCCGACGACGACGCGCGTCGAGACCTTCGTGGGCGAGCGTATCGACGTAGATACCCTCGCGCTCGAGGTCGGTCATTCGATCAGCGGCCACGTCCTGCGCCAGGGCAATCCCCTGGCCGGGGCCACCGTCGGCACCACGCCCCCCACGTGGAAAACCGCCGCCGCTCCCGAAGCCGTGGCCTCCGGCCTGCACTCTTCCGTCTACGAGGGGAGAACCTTCAAGACCCCCTCTCGCTCCGTGCATCTCCTCTGGCTGCCCCCCGACACGACGTTCCAGCCGGGATTCGGCTCACGCGTCGACGGCCGCTTCGAGTTGAGGGGGCGACGGGTCGAGACGGACGAGGACGGGGCCTTCACCTTCGGAGGCCTGGGTACCGGCGAATACCTGCTCGGCCTGGAGGGGACGGACGAGTCCCACGCCGCGCCCGGGGGCTGGGGCGATCGCCCTGACGGGATGGTCAGCCAGCACGGCGGCTCGCCCGGCATCGTCGTCCGCCCCCCCGTGCACGGAGTCGTGCTGGAGTTCCACCGAACGTCGATCCGCTTCGAGCTCTCCGGAGACCTCGAGAGCGGCGACGAGGGACGCCTGGTGCTGCGGACCCCTTCCCACAATCCCACGAAGCCCGAGGATCTCGTCGACGGCCGCATGTTCGTCCCCGAGTACTGGTCGAAGCAGTACACCCTGCGCGGGAGCGAGCCCACCTTCGTCCTTCACGCCTGGCCGAACAAAGCCATGACGGGCGAGGTCGCGTTCCCCGGTCGGCAGCCGGTGCCGCTCGACTTCCGCACGCCGGAATCCGGCGGCGAGGTCGTGGTTCCCGTCGAGCTCGTGCGTGCCGAAGACAGCGCGAGCCTGGTGATCGAGATCGAGAACCCCCGGGCGGAGATCCCCGATCGATTCACGGTCATGCTGTGGCGAGACGGCCACGCGGACGACCCACCGGAGATGCGGCCGGCCGCAATCACGGAGGGCCAACTACGTGTGGAGAACATCCTTTCCGGCAAGTATCGGGTGGTCGTTTGCGCTTCGGCAGACCCGAACCATCCGGGGATGTTCTTCAACGAGGAGCTCGAGCTCGAACTCCCTCCTGCCCTGGTCGTCACGCGATCCGTCCGGATGCGGAAGGGTTCGGGACTACGGGTCACGGTCCGCGGCGACGACGGCGCGCTCGTCACCGGCCAGTACGAGTTCTACGACGACGACGGCAACGGTCTCTCCCTCGTGCTGGGAGTCGGCGACCGATGGAAAGGCGCGGGCGATCGATGGGTTAGCAGCTGGAAGCTCTACCCGCACGGAACGCACGAGTCGACCCACCCGATCCCTCCCGGACGCTACCGCCTCGTCCTCCGAGCTCCCGGCTACGAGGAGCGTAGCGTCACCGTCGACCTCCGTGAGGGAGAGGTCGAACCCGTCGACGTCACGCTGACTCGCTAGATTCAGCAGGGAATCAGGGAAACGGGCCCGCGTCCGCGCATCGCGGTCGCGGGCCCGACTTCGTTGCAGATTGTGTGCGCGCGATCGAGGAACGCGGCTCACTGCACCTTCAAGACCACGCCGTTGGTCGCGCTCACCGACTTCGAGCTCACCGCGCCGGTGTCCACGATGACCGCCTGGAATGTGAGGGTCGTCCCTATCGGCAAAGGCGGGTAGCTGAACGTCGTCGTGGCCGCATCCGGGTCGGGCTGCGGCACGCCGAAGAAGTCGCTCGCGCCGACCAGATCGCGCTTCCCGATGTTGTTGGCCACGATGACGGGAGAGGCTCCATCCGTCAACAGGACCGGGAAGCAGGTGAGTCCGATGTCGAACGGCAACACCCGACCGGCGCCCGGCACGGGCTCCCCGAGGTTCGCATGGAGGACGAACTTCCCGTTGCCCGCGTTAGCCGGCTTGACCAGTGAGACGTCGAAGAAGTCATCTTCGGTGATCTCGACGGTGCGATCCTCCCCACCGACCTCTCCCTCGATGAAGAGCACGTTGAGAATGAAGTCGTTGCCCGCGTTGACGGTGCCAGCGAGGCAATCGGTGATCGAGAAGAGGAACGCCGATCCCCTGGCGTTGTTGTCGTTCGAGGACCCCACAAACGCGAGGTCATCGCTGAGCGCCACGTCGGCACCGATCGTGCCCGTGGTGTTCGATGTGGTGAGCTTCTGCTCCTCCGACCAGGTCGATCCACGAAGCCGAAAGACGTACGCCGACCCCATGCTGCCGCTGGACGATGAAATCAGCGCGGTACTGCCCCGCACGTCCACGCGCCTGCCGAAGCCGTCCCCGGTCTCGAGGTCCGACGGCGTGAGCTTCTGCCCCTCGCTCCAGCTGATTCCGTCAAACGCGAACGCGTAGGCGGCTCCCGTACTCAAGTCGTCTCCCCACGCCGCGATCAATGCGACGGATCCACTCAGCGAGACGTCGGCTCCGAACTGATCGTTGAACTCGCGCTCGTCGGCGACGAGCTTCTGCTCCTCGATCCACGCCGAGCCGTCGAAGCGAAAGACGTACGCCGCCCCGGTCAGGACGTCGCCACCAACCGCGCCGACGAGAGCGAGGTCGCCTTCCAACGAGACCGCTGATCCGAAGCTGTCCCCGGGGCTGAGGTCGGACGAGACGAGCTTCTCCTCGTCCCCCCACGCTGTACCGTCGAAGCGATACACGTAAGCCGCCCCCTGAGAGGAATTCCCGGCGGTGGTCGCGCCGATCAAGACGGCGCCGCCACTCACCGAGACCGAATCGCCATAGCGGGCGAAGTCGGCGCCGTCGCTCGCAATGAGCTTCTGCTCTTCCATCCACTCGGTCCCGTCGAACCGGAAGACGTACGCCGCACCCGTGCGGCTATTGGCCCCCGGCGCGCCGATCACGGCAATGTCGCCACGCAGCGATACGGCGGATCCGAAGAAGCCGTCCGAAGGGCTATCGCTCGGGGTGAGCTTCTGCTCCTCGACCCACGTCGCGCCTTCGAGCCGGTAGACGTAGACCGACCCATCCTGGGAGCGATCGTTCGGTGCACCGACCAGAGCCAGCTGACCGTCGACCGACAACGCACGACCGAAGGTATCGTTCTGCGTGCCGTCGCTCGCGGTGAGCTTCTCGATCTCGGTGAAACCAACCGCCGGGGCACTCCCGGCAAGAGGCACGACGATCAAGAGGATGATCGAAGCGCAAATGGAGGTAATGGATCGAGTCGTGCTGAGCACAGGGATGACGATGTGGGAATTCATGGCGATCCTCCTCTCCAGACGCTGGCGCTGGAGATCGTACGGGCCTTCGCGTCCTCGGGCCGCGGGATCCGACGGATCCGCGCCCGACCGGCCCCCTACACACACCCGAGGAGCAACGCCCCGCACAAAAAATGGAAGATCGTCGGCAGACTACTGCCGATCGCTCTCGTGCCTCAGAACCTCGACCAGCGCTTCGACGAGCTTCTCGTGACTCAGACCATGGTCCGACTCCAGCGAGTCCGAGTCGTGGGCCAGCAGAGACTCGATCTCGCGTCGGAGCTCGGGCTCGCTCCGGCACAGCTCGTCGAGGCGCTTGGCTCGCTCCACCGCCGGCAGGTCGCAGAGGCGATCGAACAGGTCGAGCGCCCGCCCGTACCGCTCCTTCGCGTCCTGATCCATGTCTCGTTCCTGCGATGCAAGAGAAGACCGCCGTCTCCGCACACGCGGAGCCTCCCCTCCCTTACACACGGAAACGACGTCGCCACCGTCACGAAAAGCCCGCGCTCGAAGCGAGACGGGCTCAGGCCCCGCCCTCGCTGCCCGCAAGCTCGCGATTGAGCCAGGCGCGGACTTTCCTCCACTCACGCTCGACGGTCGAGATCGAAGTCCCGAGCACGTGGGCGATCTCCTCGTTCTGGAGCCCGGTGAAGAAGCGAAGCTCGACGATTCTCGCGTGCCGCGCGTCGAGCTCCGCGAGCTTCGTGAGCGCCAGGTCGAGGGCCACGAAGTCCAGGTTCGGCGGACCGGACTGGCCCGGGAACGCGTCGAGGGTCACATCGAGCGGCGTGCCGTCACGCATGGCCTGCTTCTTCGAGCGCGCGTAGTTCGAAAGAACCTGGCGCATCGCGATCGACGCGACGGCGTAGAAGTGGGCGCGGCTCTTCCAGTCGTTCTGCGAACGGATGAGCTTGAGGTAGGCCTCATGGACGAGTGCCGTGGGCTGGAGCGTATGCGATGCGCGCTGCCCGCGGAAGCAGGCACCCGCCATGGCCCGCAGGTGCTCGTAGACGAGCGGCAACAGCTCCTCCGTCGCCTCCACATCACCTTCGTTGATGCGAGCGAGGAGCAACGTGGCTCGGTCGTCATGAAGTGGATCCGGGGTGCCCGACATGCCCCGATTATAGGCGGGTCTGCACGCAGAGTCGAGCGGCGCGGCGGCGCGGCGCCGCGGCCTTACTTCTTCAGGTCGTCGAGCTTCAGGCGGACGGCTCGAGTGCTCTCGTGCGCGTCGCCGACATGGCTCCGCAACAGCTGGACCGCCCTCTCGAGATGCCGGAGCGCTTCGTCATACAGGCCGAGCGTCGCGCAGGCCGATCCGATGGTCTCGCGAATCGAGGCTTCGATCCGCGGCTGGTCGGCGAACCGGCCTCCCGGAGCCGAGGCCTCGTCGAGGCGCCGGCCCGCCTCCGCGAGCACGTCGGGCATCGCGGCATCGCGGCCGCGACCGGGGACATCCGATGGCCGGATCGCCTCGAGGAGATCCTCGTTCAGGAACTTGACGGTCTCCTCGGTGATGCCCGTGCGGAGCTCTTCCTCGACGATGGCCTCGCCAAGAGCCACCCTCTCGTCTTCGAGCTCACGATTGGCCGCGAGTGCCGACAGCAGACCGAACGTCGTTGCCGTCGCACTCCCGAGGAGCGCCACGATCAGCGTGAGTGCCGCCGCGACCAGGATCCGGTTCCGCCGCGCGAACTTGCGGAGGTAGTACGCACCGGTCGCGGGACGCGCGAGGATGGTCTCGTTACGGAGGCTACGCCGGAGGTCACCGGCGAGCTCGGCCGCCGAAGCGTAGCGCTGCTCGCGATCCTTGTGCATCGCGCGCTCGAGGATCGCCTCTGCGTCTCCGCGAAGCGCCGGATTCGCGACGCCAGGACGAGCGGGGTCGGACTCGAGGACCCGCCGGACCGCCTCGACGATGGAAAGCCCGTGCAGGTCGTACGGGCGGCCGCCCACGAGGAGCTCGTAGAGGATCGCTCCGAGCGCATACACGTCGCACCGCGTATCGAGGTCGGAGGAGCGACCGTCGAGCTGCTCGGGACTCATGTAGTCGAGCGTCCCGACGAGCTGGCCCGTCTCGGTCATCACCGTCGCGCCTCCCGGCGTGGCGTCCGTGGCGCGCGCGATCCCGAAATCGAGCACTTTCGGCTGCCCGATCCGGTCGTCCGTCTGGGCCACGAGGACGTTTGCCGGCTTCAGATCCCGATGGATGATGCCATTCTGGTGGGCGTGCTGGACCGCTTCACACACGCGGGCCACGAGCTCCATTCGCTCCGCGAGGCTCAGTGGCTCGTTCTCGGCATGCCGGTCGAGGGGCTCCCCGCGCACCAGCTCCATCGCAAAGAAAGGCTGTGCGCTCGCGGGCTCGTCAGCCGTGACTCCGGCCTCGAAGATCCGTGCGATACCGGGATGCTTGAGCTTTCCGAGAATCTCGACCTCGTGTCCGAAGCGGCGCGTGACTTGCTCGGTGAGAAGCCCCGATCGAATGACCTTCAACGCGACCTCGCGTCGTGGCGTCTCCTGCTCGGCCTCGTAGATCACTCCCATCCCGCCTCGACCGAGCACACCGGTCAGCCGAAACCCCGGGATCTGATCCGAGAGTCGCTCGAGGGCGCTCGGGTCGGTCGGCAAGGCGTCCGCGGACAGGTTCGCGGCAAGAGCCTGGCCGACCGCTCCGTCCGCGGCGACATCGGCAGCTCCCGTCTGGTCGAAAACCAGGAGCGACTCGACCTCGCGGCGAAGGTCCGCGTCATCGCCGCAAGCCTCGTCGAGGAAGGCCGTCCGTTCGGCCTCGGGGATGTCGCAGGCCTGATCGAACAGCTCGAGGGCTCGGCGGTAGCGTTCGGACGACGTCATCGCCCGCCCTCTCTCGGGGCTTCGCGAGCGCGCTTGCGCCACGTACGGAGCTCTTCGCCGAAGTCGCGGTCCGGCTCGGCCCTCGCCCAGCTGGTGAAGAGCTTGACGAACTCTCCGGCGAAGTACGCCTTGTTCCTCGGCTCGCTCTCGTAGCACCACCGGAGAGGCTCGAGCGCCTCGTCGAAGCGCTCGAGCCGTTGCAGAGCAACCGAGACCCGCAGCTCGCTCGCTCGAGCGAGCTGCGGATTGCCTTCGCGCGCCATCTCGGCATACTCGGATAGCACGTCCAGGGCATCTTGGCTGCGCCCCACCTTCAGGTATGCGTCCGCGAGCCACAGCAAGTGCTGCCAGGTGACCGGAACCTCGACTCCGTAAGACTCCTTCATGAGCGCGGCCGACTCCTCGAAGAGCGCGATCGCCTCTTTCCATCGATTCATGGCGCTTTGCGCCCGGGCCAGAACCGAGAGGATCCGAACGGCCGCCAGGTTGTGCGTTCCAACCTTCGTCCGGGCGTGCACGGCCGCCGGCTCGAGCAGGTCGATCGCCTCCTGGATGCGACCGCGCCCCACCAACGCCTCGGCCAGCGTTCCCACGGCCTCGATCGTCGAGATGTGATCCTCCCCAAAGACCTCGAGGTGGAGCTCGTGCGCCCGACGGGCGAGACTCTCGGCTTCTTCCCGCTGTCCGAGGTGCCCGAGCATCCCCGCCAGGCTGTGCATGACGTTGAGCGTCTCGGGATCACTCTCGCCCGAGACCTCGAGCCGACCTTCGAGGGCCTCCCTCATGCGCTCCACGGCCTCCGGAAGGCGACCCATGTTCGCGAGGGTGATGGCGATGTTCGCCATCGAAATGAGCGCCTGCGAATCCATCTCGCCGAATCGATCGCGCCGCAGCTCGATCACGCTCTCGTGGATCGCGATCGCTTCCTCGCTGCGCCCGAGCCGCGCGTACACCGCGCCGAGCTGGGTCAGGCACCTCGAGCGCAGCTCGATCTCATCCTCCCCGATGAGTGAAAGCTGTCGGTCGAGGATCTCTTCGGCCGTGGCGAGCCGCTGGTCGTCGTAGTAGGTGAATGCGAGCAACAGCCGGGCGTCGATCGTCCGAGGATCCCTCTCGCCGAGCTCGTCTCCGAACAGATCGCCGGCCCTGTGGAGGTGAGCTTCGGCAGGTGCGTACTCGCCGAGCAGCCGGTAGGTATTGCCGACGGACTGCTGGATCGCAGCTTCGACCTGCGGCTGGCTCTCGAACCGTGCTCCCTCCCCGAGTCGCCGACTCGCCTCCTCGAGCAGATCGCGAAGACGCACCGGCCCGTCCGCCGGCACCTGCGACGGAGTGACGGACTGCAAGAGATCATCGAGGAGGAAGCCAAGGACGGCCTGCGCGGCCTCCGTCTGGCTCCGCTGCTTTCCGAGCGATCCGTCGAGCGCGTCGAGAACACCCGTCAGCTCCGCGTTCGCCTCGCGCGCCGACAGGAGTCCCTTCGTCGTACCCAGGGTGCCCGCGGCAAGGATCACGACGAGCAGCAACCCTGCGGTGACGGATACGCGATGGCGACGTACAAACCGCGACAGCTGATCGAGGGTCGTGGTCGGGCGGGCCAGGATCGGTTCGTCGCGCAGGCTCCGACGCAGGTCCTCGGCGAGCGCGGCGGCCGAGTCGTATCGACGCCGAGGCTCCTTCTCCATGGCCTTCGTCAGGATCGCCTCGACATCGCCACGCAACGAGGAGTCGAACGAGCTCGGCCGCGGCGGATCCTCCGACTGGATGAAGCGAGCCGCCTCGACGATCGAAACGTCGCCGAGCTCGTGGGGTCGGCGCCCGGTGAGAAGCTCATACAGGATGACGCCGAGAGAGTAGACGTCGGACCGCGTGTCGATCTCGGCCGGGTCCGACCCGAGCTGCTCCGGGCTCATGTACGCGAGCGTTCCCACCAGCTCCCCGGCCTGCGTCGCCACCGTCAGGGGTTCGTGCTCGGCGTCGGTCAGGCGAGCGATCCCGAAGTCGAGCACCTTGGGCTGACCGAGCATCCCTTCGGCACGCGTCTCCTTCGTGTGCCGCGCGGATTCCACCGCCTCGGCGTCGGGAGGTACGACGAGGATGTTGGCCGGCTTCAGATCCCGATGGATGATGCCCTTCTGGTGCGCGTGCTGCACGGCATCGCAGACCAGGGCGACCAGCCCCATCCGAGACCGTCGATCCAGACCGTGCTCGGCCGCAAAACGATCGAGCGGCAGGCCGTCGATCAGCTCCATGGCAATGTAGGGGCGCTTGCCGAGCTCCTCGTCGGTGATACCGGCGTTGAGGATCGGCGCGATTCCCGGATGCTGCAGCTTCCCGAGAATGAGCGCCTCGCGTCGGAAGCGTCGCATCGCCCGCTCGGAAAGGTGTCCGCGACGAACGAGCTTGACGGCTACGCGGCGGCGCGGCGATTCCTGGACCGCCTCGTAGATCACCCCCATCCCACCGCTTCCGATCTCGCGGATCAGGCGATAAGAGCCGACTCGCTCGCCCATCACATCGCCCGCATCGCGGTCGTCGGATTCTCGATCGAAGCGACTCATCGTCTCGCGTACGTCTCTCTCGGCTGAGGAAGCGGCGGGCGCCCGCCAGATGCCGTCCGTCGTGCCAGAGTGTGGCAGGTGCCAGACTACCACAGCCTCGACGGTGCTCGGCACGGCGACGACCGACACCCGTGGAGCCGCCCGCGCGCTTTTCCTCATCCGTTCAGCAGCGACGCCTGACGCCCGATTCGATCACGGGACGATCTCGAGCGTCACGCCGTTGGTCGCGCTCGCCCCTTTGGAGCTCAGCGACGCCGGGTCGATGATGACGCCCTGAAAGGTCAGCACCGTGCCGACCGGGAAGTTGGGATAGAAAAGGGTCGTCGTCGCGAGATCGGGATCCTCGCTGCTGCCTCCGAAGAAGTGACTTTCCCCCACCTTGTCCGTCTTGCCGATATTGTTCGCAATGATCACGGGGTCGGCACCACCGCTCAGCAGGAACGGGTAGCAGACCGTGCCAATGTCGAACGGAAGATCCGTGAAAGCCCCTTCGCTCGCATTACCTAGATTGGCATGGAGCACGAATCTTCCGTTGCCGCCGGCGGTCGGCCTGAGCACGGTCACGGAGATCAGATCTTCGTCGCTGGCCTCCACGGTCCGGTCCGATCCTCCCGTGACGCCGTTGATGAAAAGGACATTCGTCGTCAGACCATTCCCCGCATTCACGCGGCCGCTCATGCACTGCGTGCCGGAAACGCGAAGCGCGGGTTGAGTCCCTCCGTGGCTTGACCAGGGCCCGTCGTCCGCGGACAGGAACACACCGCCGTTCGCTCCTATCCGGTTGTTGTTCCAGGCGGTTTCGGTCTCCGGATCCGCGGGCAGGACCGCGACGAAATACTCGGTCCCCGCCTCGAGCAGCGGCTGCAAGGACGAGGTCACGAGAATCAAGATCGAGTTGGACGTGCCGAAATCCGGGAGATCACTCACGACGCCGAAGCTCTCGATCAGATTCCCGGG
Organism: uncultured Planctomycetota bacterium; assembly: GCA_964597885.1. GTDB lineage: Bacteria > Planctomycetota > JACOTG01 > JACOTG01 > JAUIME01 > CAZQZX01. The sequence continues at coordinate 5,142 of CAZQZX010000109.1, read as the reverse complement.
GCTTCCGGCATCACTGGCGAGCAACTGAATCTCGACGGCGTCCGAGGCGCCTCCCTGGTTCTGAAGTGCGAGCTCCACCGTTTCCAGGCGAGTGTCGTCCGCAGCGACGAAGCCCACCGCCCATTCCAGCTTGATGTCGGGGATGATGCAGCAGCCGCGGACGTTGCTGCCGGCCCCCGACGCGTACCTCCCATCCGGATTCAGATTGCTGTAAATGACCTCGGCCCGACCCACGTTGCCGAATACCGTCAACGCGATGAAGGTGAAGAGGGCGTATCGCCCCGCGCGGTTTGCAAACAGTACCCGATTCATGACGACTCCGTTCTTCGGTGAAGAGGCCCTGGATTCCCGACAGCGCGCTGGCGCCGGTCGGGTGAGCCGTCGTGGCTCGCCCCTCTACACACGGTCACGGCGAATCGCCCTTCACAGAAAACTGCTCGCACCCGCATCCTCCTGTCCGAGAGAGAGATCCGTTACCCGGCAAGCGCCGCGCGCGCACGCCCCGCCTTCGCGACCAAAGACGACATAGCACGCTCCCGTGTTCTTCGTGCCACCACGAGCGGCCCCCGCCGCAGAAGCCGGCCCCCCCGATCAAGACCCGAACACCACATAGCCCTCGCTCAGAAAAAATCCGATTTCGTGCCGATCCGCCGGACGGGTTGCGTGAACGGGGTGAATCGGGCGACAGAAGCCTGACTCGAGCCGGTTCAGCCGCTGCTGTGCGGGTCGAACTCCAGCGGCTTCACCAACAAACTCCTGATGCCGGATGTCCGGCGTCACGAACCCGGTAATTCTGAAGGAGGTGCAATCATGCACTCACGGTCAAGCAACTCCCCTGAGCGCCTCGCGCTCGCGTGCTTCGCTCGTCTACTCGCGGTGGCCGTCCTTGCGGCCATGGCCCTGCCGAGCGCGCTCGCCCACAAGAACGACGCGTACTCGCACAACGCGGACATCAACGCCAACATGCCGCGCTGGATGTCGCGGCTGCCGGACTTCCTGCGCCTGAGTGAGCTGTCGGTTCCCGGCACCCACGACACGATGGCGCGCTACGGCGGCGACATCGCGGAATGCCAGTCGATGTCGATCACGACGCAGCTCAATTCCGGAATCCGCTACGTGGACATCCGCGTGCGAAACGAGAACGACAAGTTCGAGATCTACCACGGAATCGAGCATCAGAACGCCGACTTCGACGACGTGCTGGGGCCGATCGCCCAGTTCCTGAAAGACAATCCGGGCGAAACCGTGTTCATGCGCGTCAAGAAGGAGCGGAACAACAAGAATTCCACGATGACCTTCGAAGAGGTCTACGAGAGCTACAAAGAGAAGTATCAACGGCGCGAGAGGCCGAAACTGGATTTCTGGCACCCCTCCGGATCGGACGGCAACCCGACGCTCGGGGAAATGCGGGGGAAGGTCGTGCTGTTCGACAACTTCACCGGCGAGTCGGACGAAGTGACGACGTCCTACGGACTGAAGCACAACAACAGCGTGCTGTTTCGCACCGAAAGCTCGTGGGACCTGGGGGACAACTGGGATCTCCACCGACACTGGAGGAAGAAGCGCGGTCATCTCATCACGGCGAGGGCCGGAAGCCGGGACTACATCTACATGACGACCCTGAACGGAGCGAACGGAAGCTTTCCGTACTTCGTGGCCAGTGGGCACAGCAGCCCGGGCACGAGCGCGCCGCGACTGGCTACCGGTCTCGTGAGCACCTCGAGCAAGTACCCGGACTTCCCCCGAAAGAACGGGAGCATCCTCTTCGAAGGCGTCAACACGCTCGTCAACAGCTGGATCAAGAGGGAGAACCCGAGCCATGTGGGCATCGTCGTCTCGGACTTCCCCGGCAGGGAGCTCATCGGTCATATCGTGAACCGGAACTTCACGCGAACGACCCTCGTCTTCAGCGACGTCCGGGACAAGTACTGGGGAGTCAAGAACTCGAGCAACATCGTGGTCAAGAAGGCACCGCAGCTGCCGAACGTGCCGACCCGATTCGGCCTCAAGTTCTTGCCGAACGGGAGGGTCGGCCTCATTCACGGTGACCGCTACCTCACGGAAGACCCGCAGCAGAACCTGATCCGGGGAACGCTCCCGGCCATGCTACCGCTTCCGGAAACGCAGTATGAGCTCATCCAGAATGGCGATGGCAGCTTCTCCCTCAAGAACGTGCAGTCGCAACAGCACGTGTCGGCGACGACAGAGCTCGTCAAGGTGAACCAGAGCAACATCGTCAGCGCCGCGAAGTTCAAGCTCTCGACCTTCTAGCCAACGAGAGAGCCGTCTCGACCGCGATCGCCCGGCGTGGGGTCCTCGACCCTGCGCCGGGCGTTACTCGTTCCTGTGCGGGCCCGCCACCCGATCACGCCACTTCCCGGCTTCGTCGGCACGACCCTGTCGCTCGTAGAGGAAGGCGACGTTCGAGGCGGCCCGACCGAGGGTCGCGTCTCGCTGGGTCTGCAGGATCTCGTCCCGCTTTTCGACGAGGGTCCGGTAGCTCTCGAGAAGCAGCTTCTCGGCCTCGGCGTACGCGCCCTGCCCCGCGAGCGCAGTGCCGAGCACGCTGTTCGAGTAGTCGATGTGCCAGTCGTCGATCTCGGGGGTTGCTCGCAGCACCTCGATCGATTCCCTCACGGACGCCTCGGCCTCGGCGAACTTCCCGAGCCCCACGTACACGACTCCGTGCAGCCGCAGCTGGATCGCGATCTTGATGGGCAATGTCTGCGGCTGCGAGCGCAGCACCTCGAGAAGCTCGGTCAAGAGCGGCTCGGCCGCGGCCCACTCCTCGAGCTCGATCAGGACGTCGGCGAGATTGCTGATCGCCTTGTTGCGCGTCTCGTGACCGGCGGGAAGCCTCCGGCGGGCGTGAGCGACGGTCTCCTCCAGATTGACTCGCGCCTTCTGATACTTTCCCTGCGCGATCTGGAGCCGTGCGAGATTGTTGAGATAGATCTGCGTGTTCGGGTGATCCGGGCCAGACGTACGCCGCGAGGCCTCGAGGACCTCCTTCGCGACCGGCTCCGCCTCGACGAGACGTCCCATCCGGTAGAGGACCGTCATCAGGTTTCCTCGCGCGAGGATTGCCTTGCTGTGGTCCGACCCGTGGGACGTGTCGTAGCGCTCGATGAGATCGACAAAGATCTCCTCGGCCTCGGCATGCTTGCCCTGCTTGGCCGTCAGCAGACCGAGGTTGTTGAGTGAAGCCAGGGTGCTGAGGTGGTTCCGACCGAACGCCCTCTCTCGGCTCTCGACCAGTGCGCTGGTCCGCGACTCCGCTTCGGCCAGCTTCCCAAAATTCTCGAGCACTCTCGCGTGGGCGTGGGCCGTCATCATCGTCGACGGGTGGTCCTCACCAAGCAGGCGCGTTTGGATCTCGAGGCTCTCGCGAAGGAGCGGTTCGGCTTCATCGAGCCGGTTGATTCGCATGAACAAATCGCCGAGGTTGCGCATGGCTTGAAGGGTCTTGGGATGCTCGGAACCGAGCACCGAGCGCCGTCCATCGAGCACTTCACGGTAGAGCCGCTCCGTCTCCTCGAAATTGCCCTGCCGCAGGTGGATCTGGCCGAGCGAATTCTTGGACGTGAAGCTCGCGGGAGCCTCCTCACCCAGCGTTCGAAGCCTGCCCTCGTGGGCCTCCGTAGCGTATCGCAGAGCCACCGGGAGGCGATCCAGCTTTCGGTAGAGGACGGCCAGGCGATCCAGGGCATCGAAGGTAGCCGGGTGATCGGCTCCCAGAGCATCGCGACACCGCTCGAGAAGATCGAGCGTGAGCGTGAGCGCCTCATCGATCCGATCCATCGCAGTGAGGGCACGCGCAAGTGCGGCCTGGGAGGCGAGGGTCTCGGGATCGCTCGGCCCTTCGAACTCGACGCGTAGCTGGAACGCTCGTTCGTACTCCACGCGCGCTGCGTCCGACAGTCCGATGCTCAGGTAGGCCTCCCCGAGCGAATCGCGAATCGCTGCTTCCGAGAGCGGATCGTCCGCGAAATCTTGCCCCGCGGCCTCGGCGGCCCTCGAGAGAACGTTCGCATCGAGCGCGGCTCGCGACAGGTCTGCGGCGTTCACCACCGAGGCGACGCGATCGGCCGCGGCGGTCAGCTCTTTCGATTGCGCGGAGAACTCGGCGGCCTCTTCTCGGATCCAGCGCAGGATCTCGACCCCCATGGCGGCCGGGTCGATGTCCTGAAACATGGACGCCTGGAACGCCGCCACGAGCTCGAGCCGCTGCAGCGATTCGCGGGCCTCGCGCGCGGACTCCTCGGCGATCTCGCGCTGTCGCGATTCGGCTTCCTTCGCCGCGATCGACTCCTCGAGCCGCTGGTCGGCCAGGTTCTTGGCGGCCGTCGTGTCTTTCAGACGGTCGTCGGCGAGCTCCTTCGCCGCCATCGCCTGGTTTCGCTTCTCGGTCGCCTGCCACAAGCCGTAGCTCGCGGCGGCCAGCCCGACGGTCACTGCGATGAACGCGACCGCGACGCCCGTGACGAGCCCGCGATTCCGCCGGGCAAACTTGCTCAGCTGGTACCAGGTGCTCGCGGCGCGCGCCTCGATCGGCTCGTCGTGGATGATCCGGCGAAGATCGGCGGCGAGCTCGGCTGCGGTCGGGTACCGCCGATCGCGGTCCTTCTCCATCGCTTTGGCGACAACGATGTCGAGATCGCCGCGCATCGACAGTTCGATGGAGCTGAGACTGTCGGGGTCCTCGTCGCGGATGATCCGCGCCGCCTCGGGGATGGGGACGTTGCGCAGATCGTGGGGCAGCCGGCCGCTCAGGAGCTCATAGAGGATCACGCCGATCGCATAGACGTCGCAGCGCGTGTCGAGCTCGCGCGAATCGCCGGCGACCTGCTCCGGGCTCATGTAGGAAAGCGTCCCGATCAGCTGCCCGGTGTGCGTCTGCAGCGTCACGGTGTGGACGTCGGCGTCCGTCGCGCGGGCGATTCCGAAGTCGAGGATCTTCGGCTGCCCGACCGCGTCGCCGAACGTCCGCGAGGCGGACGTGCTCGTCGGTCGCCGGTAGACGCTCGAGTCGCCGCTCGCCGCCTTGCCGTCGGCGCCGTGGGTCGTCACGCCGGTGTCACCGTCCGCTCCGGCCTCGACCAGGATGTTCCCCGGCTTCAGGTCGCGGTGGATGATGCCTTT
>CAZQZX010000108.1:981-21672 GCA_964597885.1 uncultured Planctomycetota bacterium | reverse complement strand
ATCTCGCTCGAGCCCTCGAAGATGAGGTTGATCCGGCAATCGCGGACGTTGCGCTCGAGCGGGTTCGGATCGTCGCCTCGGTTCTTCAGCGAGTCGTACGTTTCGTAGCCGCGGCCGCCGCGAATCTGCAGCGCCTCGTTCACGACCTCCCAGGATCGTTCCGAGCACCACATCTTGCACATGGCCGCTTCGAGGCGGAAGTCGTAGTCCTTCTGGTCGGCGAGCCCCGAGGTGAGGAGCGACATGGCCTCCATCGCGTAGGTGTTGGCCGCCATCTCGGCGATCTTCTCGGCGATGGCGCCGTGCTTGCCGATGCTCGATCCCCACTGCTCGCGCTCGTTGGACCACTGACGCGTGAGCTCGAGGCTTCGCTTGCTGACGCCCGCGCACGTGCTCGGCAGAGTGAGCCGGCCGGTGTTGAGCGTCGTGAGCGCGACGCGGAGTCCCTTGCCGAGCCCGCCGAGCAGGTTGTCGACGGGGACCTTCACGTTCGTGAATCGGATGACGCCGTTGTAAAGCGAGCGCAGGCCCATGAAGTGGCAGCGATGCAGGAGCTCGACGCCTTCGCTCTTCGCGTCGACGACGAACGCGCTGATGCCGCGCTTCTTGCCGCTGCCTTCCGGCGCGGGCGTGCGCGCCATCACGACGAGATACCGCGCCTTGGTGCCGTTCGTGCACCACAGCTTCTCACCGTTCAGGATCCAGTGCGTGCCGTCTTCGCTGAGCTCCGCCTTGGTCGAGAGCTTGGCCGGGTCGCTTCCCGCGTTCTCCTCAGTGAGGGCGAACGCCGAGATCTCACCCTTGGCGAGCTCGGGGAGGAACTTCGCCTTCTGCTCGGGGGTGCCGAACATCAGGAGCGGCTGCGGCACGCCGATCGACTGGTGCGCCGAGAGCAGCGCCGTCGTATTTCCGCAGTGGCTTCCGAGGAGGATCGCCGCGCGGCTGTAGTTGATTTGCGAGAGACCGAGACCGCCGTGCTCCTTCGGGATCTTGATGCCGAAGGCTCCGATCTCGCGGAGCGCCGCCACGGACTCCTCGGGAATCTCGCCGTTGACGTCGATCTGGTTGGGATCGAACTTCTCGGCGAGGACGCGTTTCAGATTGCCGAGGAACTCTTCGCCGGCCTTGCGGTCCTCTTCGGACTGCGCCGGGTACGGGTGGATGAGGTCCCACCGGAACTGGCCCATGAAGAGCGCGGCCGCGAAGCTGAGCGAGCGCCCGGTCGCTTCGCGAGCGGACTCTGTCAGCTCGAGCGCTTGGCGCTTACCCTCCGACATCTTCGACGTATCGATCGGGGGCATGTCCGTCGCGGCGGTGGACTGCTCTTGGGCGGTCTTCTCGGTATCGGTACTCATCGATGGTCCTCGGAAGTGCTCATGAGTCGGGGAGAGCGGGTCAGGAGGCCCCGCCCGTTCCTTGAGAATAGAATTTGCGGCCGTTCTTCGCCATGTCTTCGAGCAGCGCGCAAGGCTCGAATCGGGCGCTCACCGTGTTCGAGAGGTGTCGCATGTAGTCGCGAGCCTGGGAGAGGCCCTCGGTGTCGACGTGCATCAGGGGGCCGCCCCGGAACGGCGCGAAGCCGGTCCCCATGATCATCGCGAAGTCGACGTCGCGCGCATCCTCGACGACCTTCTCCTCGAGGCATCGCGCGGCTTCGTTGACCATGAGCAGCACCATGCGGCGGGCGAGCTCGTCGCGGGGCACCGACGCCGAGGCGTTGCCCGCACGGAACTTCGACACGGCGGCGTGCGGCTTCGGCGAGCTCTTCTTCTTGCCGCGCTTCTTGGGATATTCGTAGAAGCCGCGGCCGGCCTTGCGCCCGAGCCAGCCGGCGTCCTTCATGCGCTCCATGAACGGAGACACGGGGAGCCGATCGCCGAAGATCGGTCCGACGTACTCGCCGACGTGCGCCGCGACGTCGAGCCCGACTTCGTCGAGGAGTCGCATCGGGCCCATCGGCATGCCGAAGGCCTCCATCGCGCCGTCGATCGCCTCGACCGAGGCGCCGTTCTCGAAGAGATGCACGGCCTCGAACAGGTACGGCATCAGGATGCGGTTCACGAGGAAGCCGGGGCGATCGGCCACCACGACCGGGAGCTTGCCGATCTGGTGGACGTACCGCACGGCCCCTTCGACGACCTCGGGCGACGTGGCTTCGCCGCGGACGACCTCTACGAGCTGCATCCGATGGACGGGGTTGAAGAAGTGGATGCCCACGATGCGCTCGGGCCGGTCGAGGCCCTTGGCGAGCTCGGTGATCGAGAGCGACGACGTGTTCGTCGCGAGGATGGTGTCCTCGCGCACCCGATCGTCGAGGTCGGCGAAGATCTCGCGCTTGATGTCCATCGATTCGACGGCGGCCTCGATGACGAGGTCGACGCGATCGAGCGGGACGTCGATATCGCTCGGCAGGATCCGATCCATCGCGGCGCGCGCGTCGACGCGGTCCATCTTGTGTCGGCGGACGGCGTCGTGGAACGTCTTGGCGATCGTCGCGAGGCCGGCGCCCACGCGCTGCGGGTCGATGTCGCGCAGGATGACGTCGATGCCGCGGCCGGCCGACCACTGCGCGATGCCCGCACCCATTACACCGGCGCCGATCACCGCCATCCGCGATGTCGGGGCGGTCACCTTCGCCGTCGAGTCCTCGGGGAGCGCGCGGAGCTTGCGCGACCGCTCCTGAAGGAAGTGGATGCGGATCAGGTTGCGGCTCACGTCCGTCTGGATGAGCTTGCAGGCCTCGGCGCGTTCGAGCTGAAGCGAGCCGTCGATGCTCGTTTCGAGTCCCTGCGTCGCGACCTCGATGATCTTCGCGGGCGCCGGGTAATGCCCCTTGGTCTCGCGCTGCACCTGCTCGAGCGCTTTCTTGCGGATGAAGCCCGCGACGGGGCGAAGATGCGGCAGGAAGATGCGCTTGCGCTCCGGCTTGCCCTTCGCGATGCGGGCGAGCGCCACGTCGATCAGTCGCTCTCGAGGGACGACCGCATCGACGAGGCCGCGCTTCTTCGCGAGCTTCGCGGCGTGTCGCCGTCCCGTGAGCATCGCGGGCAGGGCGGTCGGAAGACCCACGAGCCGCGGGAGGCGCGTCGTGCCTCCCCATGCCGGCAGGATGCCGAGGAGGACCTCAGGCAGTCCGATCTTGGTCGAGCGATCGTCGGAGGCGACGCGCCAGTCGCACGCGAGCGCCAGCTCGAAGCCGCCGCCCAGGCACGCCCCATGGATCGCCGCGACCGTGACGCACGGCAGCGCGGCCAGGTGCTCGAACACTCGCTGGCCCTTCTCGATCGCGATCGAGATCTCTTCGACGTCGGACAGGGCCGACATCTCCTCAAGGTCCGCGCCCGCGAGGAAGATCTTGGGCTTGGCGCTCGTGACGACCACGCCTTTCACGCCGCCCGATCGCTCGATGGCCTGCAGCTCGAGCTCGAGCTCGCCCATCGTCGCGCGATCGAAGACGTTCGCACCCGAGTCCTGTCGATCGAAGCAGAGCTCGACGATGCCGTCCGGGCGATTGATGCGTCGGATGTTCTCGGGGGGGCGCTCGCTCATGCTCGCTCCAGCCAGAGCGCTCCGCCCTGGCCGCCTCCCACGCACAGCGTGACGAGCGCGCGGCGGGCGTCCCGCCGTGCGAGCTCGAGCAGGCTCGTCAGCACGAGCCGCGAGCCGGTCGCGCCGACCGGATGTCCGAGCGCGATCGCGCCGCCGTTCACGTTCAGCTTCGATTCGTCGATGGCACCGACCGGGCGGTCCCGGCCGAGCGCGTCCCGCGCGTAGTCGGCGGACTTCGCCTTGTCGAGGACCGCGAGGACCTGGGCCGCGAACGCCTCGTTGATCTCGATGAGGTCCGCGTCGTCGACGCCGAGCCCGGTCGCGTCTTCCGCGCGGGCGATCGCGTGCACCGGGCCGAGTCCCATGCGTGCCGGATCGAGGCCGGCGTACGCGTAACCGGTCAGCACGCCGAGCGGCTTGATGCCGAGCGCCGCCGCCCTGGATTCCGACGCGACGAGGAGCGCCACCGCGCCGTCCGTCACCTGCGAGGAGTTTCCGGCGGTGACGGTGCCCGTTTCGCCGCGCTCGAAGACGGGACGCAGCTTCGCGAGCTTCTCGATCGTCGAGTCTTCGCGCGGCCCGTTGTCCTGGGTGACGACCTTCTTGAAGTCGGGCGCGACGTAGGCCGGGCTGATCTCCTTCGCGAGGCGCTCACGCGCATCGACGGCCTTCTTCTGGGACTGCGCGGCGAAGCGATCCTGCATCTCGCGCGTGACGCCGCTCTCGCGAGCGACGAGCTCCGCGGTCTGTCCCATGTTCAGGCCGGAGACGGGGTCCGTCAGACCGACGAGCAACCCGACGGTGGGCTTGAAGTCCGACGGTCGGAACGAGGTGATCGCCTTCAGCTTGGCGCCGAACCCGCGCGCCTTCGCGAGACGGCCGAACTTTTTGGCGGCCGTCTTCGAGAAGAAGAGCGGCACCTGCGACATGCTCTCGGTGCCTCCGACGACGAAGAGGTCGCCGCGGCCGGCGGCCATCTTCTCGTAGGCCTGCGTGATCGATTCGAAGGCCGAGGCGCAGTTTCGATGCACGGAGATCGCCGGCACGTCCTCGGGGATCCCGGATCGAAGCGCCACCACGCGCGCGATGTTCGCGGCGTCGGCGGGCTGGCTCACGCAACCGAGGATCACTTCCGAGATCTCGGCCGGGTCGATTCCCGTGCGCAGCAGCAGGGCGCTCACCGCCTGGCGGCCGAGCTCTTCGGCTCCGAGCCCGGAGAGGTCCGTCCCCATGCGCGTGAAGGGGGTGCGGACGCCGTCGATGATGACGAGTCGTTCCATGCCCTTCAGTCTCCGTTGGTGGCGGGCGCCGGCTCGTCACCCGTCGGGCGACAGTCGACGACCTTGCGCTCTTTGAGCTCGGCTCCCACTCCGTGGAGCTTGCGCATCTCGGCTGCGGAGTGGAAGACGACACGATTCAGTCGCGTCTCGGTGAAGGCCGCGAAGCGATCGTTGAGATCACGAATCAGCGAGTCCTCGTCGCGCTCGTCGCTCGGCGCGCGGACCGCGTGGAGAATCAGCACGTCGAGGTCGAGCGGGTCGTCGTTGCGCTTGCGGATCTCGAGCTGCCACGTGTCGATCCACGGCGCGTCGTCGAGCGCGTACTCAAGCTCGTTGAAGTCGACGAGCGTTCCCTTGATCTTGTCGATACGCATCTCGACACGATTGGACTGCCGCGAGATCTTGCCGACGAGCCGCGGAACGATGCGACCGGTATACGGGCACGGCTCGTGGACGAGGCCGCCGTCGATGCAGTCGCCCGTTCGATAGCGAATGATGACCGTGCCGCGCGAGTTGAGCGGCGTGTAGACGATCTCGCCGGGCTCGCCTTCGCCCACGGGCTCCCCGCTGTCGGGATCGACGATCTCGAAGACTCCGAGGTCCGGGTACGTGAGGTATCCCGAGGACGGCTCGCCGGGCGGGGCGACCGCTTCCACCCACGCCATCTTCGCCTCGGTGAAGCCGAACGTGACGACGACGTCGATGTCGGGAGAGCCGAGCTCGTTCGCGAGAGCACGGAGCTTCTCGCGGCTTCCCGACGGCACCTTCTCGCCGCCGAGGATCACGGTCTTCAAGCTCTCGACCCGAACGCCTTCCTCGAGCGCTTGCCTCAGCACGTGGTACACGAACGTCGGCATGCCGGTGAGCACCGTAGGCCGCAGCTTCTCGAGCATGCGGATGTTCCCGTCCGTGCCCATGACCTTGCCGCCGCCGCTTCCGAGGCTGAAGATGCCCGAAGCCGTCGCGGAATAGTGCGTCTGCCAGAAGGCGAGATGCGGCGCGTAGGGGAACGTGTTGAGGACGCGGTCGTCCTTGCGCGTCTTGGTGATCTGGTTGATCCGCTGGCCGGCCAGCCGCAGCAGATCGATGTCGTGCGCCGTGAACAGGAAGCTCGTCGGTTCAGCGGAGCGTCCCGTCGTCGACGTCATGAAGATCGGACGATACATCCGCTCGAAGTGCGCCTTCATGCGGCCGCGACCGAGGAGGGCACCGCGGACCAGCACGCCGGGGCGACGCATCAGGGTACGCCGATCGGGCACCAGAAGAAAATCCAGCGACTTGCGGGGGTTTTCCTCGGTGGGCTGCAGATCCGCCTTCGTTGTGAAGGGGAGCTTGCGGAGGTCCTCGACGCTCTGGATGGACTCCGCGTCGAGGCCCGCATCAGCGAAGACCTTCTTGTAGTGAGCGGAGAACGGGAGCACGCAATCTCGCAGGTAGCGCGCGAGCAGATGCCCTTGCGCCTTGCGGATCTCGGAAGGCTCGACCTTGTCCCAGCGGTCCTCTCGAAAGGGGTTCATCGGCAAATCGGGTGCCAGGCATCGAGCGGGCCCCGGCGGCAGAGATTCCTCGCCTTGCCGTTCCCGCCCCGAAGGATTAAGATCCTTCGAAAGGCTACTGCAACGATCGGGGAAAAGCAAACTTCCAGCCCCCCTCGACGCGGCCCAGGGCGGTCCGGGCCCGACGGATTCATCAGATTGCTCACGACTGGCACGGAGCTCGCTTGCGCGGCGGTGGTTTCGCGAACGAGCGGTGGGGAGTGACGGTTTGCCTACGACCCTCGAGCTGCAAGGCATCTCGCATCGTTACGGAAGCCACACCGTCCTGGACGGAGTGTCGCTCCGCGTCCAGGAAGGCGACCTCTACGGCTTTCTCGGCCACAACGGCGCCGGGAAAACGACCTGCATGCGGATCGCCCTCGGACTGATCCGCCCCGACTCCGGCACCGTGCGGATCGACGGCTTCGAAGCCCGTCGATATCCGCTGGAGGCGCGAGCTCGGGTGGGCGCGCTGATCGAGGCGCCCGGTTTTTATCGCGGGATGGATGGGCGGCGAAATCTGCATCTCCTCGCTCGCCTGCAAGGAATGGACCGCCGCAGCAGCCGACAGGAAGCCGATCGCCTTCTCGACCTGGTCGGGCTCGCCGGAGCCGGCCGAAAAAGCGTCGAGAAATACTCGCAGGGGATGCGGCAGCGCCTCGGCGTGGCTCAGGCGCTTCTGGGCAGCCCGCGTCTTGTGCTCCTCGACGAGCCGCTCAACGGGCTCGACCCCGAAGGGATCCGGGAGATGCGGGAGCTGCTGCTTCGGCTCACGCGTGACGAGGGCATCACGGTCTTCCTCTCGAGCCACCAGCTCCGCGAGATCTCGGATCTGTGCAATCGCATCGCGGTGATCCGCGAGGGACGACTGCTGATCGAGGAGGAGACGGCGACGCTTCTCGAGGATCAGGATCGTCCGTATCGGATTCGCGTGGACGCCGGCGCCGGATCGGGATCGAATCTCGCTTCGATCCTCGACGCGATGGGCGTGTCGCACGAGGAGGCGCCGAGCGACATCCTGACGCTCGCGAAGCGAAGCGCGTCCGAGCGAGAGGGAGACGAGACGACCATGGAAGGTCGCGCCGGCGGACCCCGCCTCGCGCGTCTCGGGTCGGTGTCCCCGGGCGACGTCGCGCGTCGCGTCGTCGAGGCCGGAGGCGATCTCGTCGAGCTGTCGCCCAAGGCGCCGAGCCTCGAGGAGGTCTATCACCGGTTCACGGGCTCTCGTACCGCAGCGGGGGGGCCCGAGTCGAGCGAATCGCGACCGGCCGCACCCGCCGCCGACCCTTCCGCCGGATCGGACGCCGAAGCCGATCGGGTGAACGAGCCGCGCGAGACGATCGCGCCCCGGCGTCCGCTGCTCCGGATGATCCGCCACGAGTTCGCGCGATGGACCGCGAACTTCTCGGTGCCGCGGCTTATCGTGCTCCCGGCGCTTCTCGGCGCGTTTGCCGTGTATCGTCGCTTCGGTCAGGCCAAGGCGAACGCCGAGGACGTCGAGCAGGCGGACGTCATCAGCACCACGGTCGTCACCGCCTTCGAGGGCGTGGCGGTCGGGCTTCAGGCCGGACTGCCGCTGCTCGCGTTCATCGTGGCCGGGATCGCCAGTCAGTCGGTGGCCGGCGGCGTGACGCGCGGTACGCTTCGCAACGTTCTTCTCCGGCCCGTGCGACGTTCCAACGTGTCGATCGGGAAGGGGCTTTCGATCCTCGTCCTCGCGGTGATGGCGTATGGTCTGCTCGCGGGGGGATCCATGGTGGTCTCGTCGTGGGCGTTCGATTTCACGGACGTCGCCGAGATCTTGCCGAACGGCGAGCCGTTCCCGCTGGTCGAGGCGTCCGAGCTGTGGCCGGAGCTCCGTCGCGCGCTGATCGCGCCGCTGCTTCCGCTCGCGGCCTATGCGGCGATCGGCTTTCTGGCCGGGAACTTCGCGCGCACCGGGATCGTCGCTCTGGTGATGGCGCTCGGCGCCGTGCTGGGGCTCGACCTGTCGCGCGTGATCGCTCGCGAATACGACGTGGAGGCGTGGCTGCCGTCGGCCTATCTACCGTCTCCGCTCGGCGACGAGTCGTTCCTGCAGTACTACGGCGATGTTGTACAGGGCGTGAGCAACGCTTCGTTTCGGCACGGCGACATGGCGGTGATCGTGCCGGTGATCTGGATCGTGCTGGGGGTTCTCGGGTCGGTATGGCTGCTTCGCAGGAGGGAGGTCTCTTGATCACCAGTCCGGGTCCCTGTGGGCCCCAACAGGAGAGTGCGCTCGGGGCTCGGGCCCGATGGCGCGAGACGCGTTGGCTGGCGCTCGCCGTGGTTCTGGCGCTGGCTACGGGCGGCTGCACGTCGAGAGAGCTCGCCGAAGAGCGGCCCGCGCTTTCGAAGATGGAAGAGCCCCTTCCGCTCTTCGAGGAGCCCGACGACGAAGCCGAGCGAGCGGCCCTTCCGCCGGGAAGCTTCAGCGGCATCTACGTGACCGATTCGCGGCAGTCGCTCGAAGCGCTTCTCGGCGAGCCCGACGGCATCCTCGTCGAGCGCGTGGTCGAGAACTCGCCCGGGGATCTGGCGGGTGTGCGCTCGGGAGATCTGCTGGTGGAGGCCACGGTGGGAGACGGAGCGCCGCGCGCGCTTCGCTGGCCGAGCGAGTGGCGCGAGATCGAGATCGAATCGGCCGCGGGCACGGTGATCGAGCTTCTGCTCGACCGCGCTGCATCCGAGCAATCCACCATGCTGACGCTGATCGAGCGGGCACGTTCGGCCGAGCGGAACGACACCGAGCGTTTCCGGGAAGAGGACCGCGTCGGCGTGGTGCTGCGGACCGCGACCGAAGTCGAGGCCCGGTCGGCCGGGCTCGGTCCGGGAGGAGGCGCGGTGATCGTCGGCCTCTCCAAAGACAGCCCCTGGCGTGCGGCGGGCCTTCGGTTCGAGGACCTGCTCGTCGAAATCGAAGACAAGCCGATCGCGCATCCACAGGTCGTGCTCGACGAGATCCGCACCGCGGGCGCGCGCTCCCGCGTATCGATCGATTACGTGCGCGACGGCGAGCGTGACTCGGTGCGCGCCCGGGTTTCCCGGCGGGCCAAGGAGTGGAAGGAGTTCAAGATCCCCCTGATCGCGAGCTACGAGCGCGACCGCGGCGAGGTGCAGTGGTCGTTCCTGCTCGGATTGTTCAAGTACCGCGGGACAGAGGCCGAATGGCGCTTCCGCCTGTTCTATCTGATCAAGTTCGGACGGGGCGCAGCGGATCGGCTCAAGGAGGTCGACACTTGATCGCCCGCGCGGCCGTGTTCCTCGTCGCGATGCTGGGGCTCGGGCTGGCCCTGGTCGGTGGCGGCGTCGGAGCCTCCAACAAGCCGTTCGGAACGGTCACGACCGTGAACCTCGGCGAGAACGAGAAGGGGCGTCTGGCGATGCTGGCCGACGTGGACGGCGACGGCAAACGCGATCTCATCACCGCGTGCAGCGTGCGGGGTGTGGAATCGGAGCGCCATGTCCGCGTGCACCCGCGGGTCGACGGAGATGTCGCGTTCGAAACCAAGCCGCGGTTCGAGCTAAAGCTCACGCCCGACGTCGTGGCGATCGGCGCGGGTGACGTGCACGCCGACCCCGGCGACGAGCTGATCCTGTTCTTCGCGTCGGCCGTCCTGGCGTGGCGGCCGTCGGCGCCCGAAAAGGAGCGCTACGTCAAGCTCGGGGACGCGCGCCTCCTGTGGCAGATTCCGCATCCGCGCCATATTTTCGCGTGGCGCGACGGGGTGCGCGACATCGATGGCGACGGGCTCGTGGACCTGGTCCTGCCCGAGCCGGACGGGTATCGCGTCCTGCGACAGGCGCGCGTTGCGGATGGAAAGCGGACCTTCGACGACGTGTCGTTCCTGCGCGTCCCGAGGGATCGACCGTTCGACGCGTTCCGGCGCGGGTTCTCGAGTCCGGAAGTCGAGCGCGACGCGCAGATGCAGCTTCGGCTCGGGGAGGACGGATCCGGGATCGACGGGTCGTTCCTCTCGGTGACCGAGACGCTTCCGTATCTGCGCTTCGAAGACTGGGACGGCGACGGCGACCTCGACGCGTTCGCGCAGACCCGCACCCACCTGTACGTGTGGCGGCAGGGCGCGAAGGGATCGTTCGAGAGCGAGCCCGCGCAGTCCCTCGAGCTTCCGGTGGAAGACGATCGCGGACGGCTGCTCGACGTCTCGTCTCGTGCCCACGTGGCGGAGCTCGACAACGACCGACGCGCGGACTACGTGATGCTCGCGGGAGACGCGCAGTCCAAGCGCAAGTCGAAGGAGCCGCGCACCCAGGTGCTCGTGTATACGCAGCGAGCCAACGGGAGCGGGACCCATCCGCTGTTCGGCGAGAAGGGCACCCCGGCGCAGCTTCTCGTGCTGTCGGGCTTCGCCGGCGGATCGCACTTCGCGGACGTCGACGGCGACGGCCTCGACGACTTCATCGTGGGGTCGCTGCGGATCGATCTGCTGGACAAGCTCCGAGCGGCCTCGAGCGAAACGGTGGAGACCGAGCTCTACATCTATCGCAATCAGGGCGGGAAGCTTTCGTCCCGGCCGGACGTCGATCTCGAGCTCCGTGTCCGCGTCGACGAGCTGGAAGGGCTCGGCCCGAACCTCGTGGCGCGCTTCATCGGGGACATCACCGGGGACGGCACGAGCGATCTGATGACGCGATCACGACCGACGCGGGTCGAGATGCGGATGTCTCGCGTCCGCCGTGGAAAGCTCTCGGTGATCGACAAGCCGGTCTTCGAGCTGGACGTCGACGAGGACGCCGCCATCTCGGTGGACTCGTCCGGCCCGGCCCCCGAGCTCCTCGTGCTCGAGGAGAACCGAATCCAACACGTGAGGTTCCGATGATGAACGCACGAGGGAAGGCGCGGCTCTTCCTCACGACGATGATCGTCGCTCTCGTCATGGGCGCGGGGATCGCCGTGGCCGAGGAGCCGTTCGTCGAGAAGGTGCTGACGATCGAGCCGCCGCTGGATGTGACCTCGTTCGAGGTGGCGGATCTCGACGGCGACGGTACCGACGAGATCCTGCTCATCAGCCGCAAGGGAGAGGTTCGGAGCTACCACCGGGACGCGAAGTCCGGGAAGCTCGAGAAGGCTCCGCGGGGCACGCTGGTGCTTCCCGATCCGGAGCACTCCCTGTACGCGCGCGCCGACATCCTCGGGACCGGGGACGCGCCGCAGCTGGTGGTCGCGTCGCCGGCGGGCATCGAGGTCTATCCGATCGGTCCGGACGGAACCTACGCCGCGACGTCGGTGGTGATTGCTCCGCGGGCGCGCAATCGAATCCGCGTGGGGCGTCCGACGAGCGTCGAGTTCACCCAGGACGTGAACGGCGACGGGCGTCCCGACTTCATCCTGCCGGGCGATCGTCGCACCGAGCTCTGGCTCGCGGGCAAGATGCGCGAGGCGACCGACTCCGCACCGGCGCGCCCGGCCTATCGCAAGGCGGCGAGCGTCGTCGTCGACGTGAGCCGCAGCAACGTGACGTCGGGTCGCGCCCTCACCGATCGCCTCAGCAGCCAGCTGAGCATTCCACGGCTCGCGATCGAGGACGTGAACGGCGACGGGCGTGAGGATCTGCGCGTGTCGAAGAGCGACCTCCGGTCGTTCCACCTGCAGAGCTCGGACGGCATCATCGCGGCTCAGCCCGACGTGACCGTCGACCTGAACATCTTCAAGGACACGACGCCGAAGGCCAAGATCCGGCTCGGCGAGACGGTGGCGGGCTCGGACGACACGGGCTTCTACAACCAGGACCTCAACGACGACGGCATCCCGGATTACGTGATCTGGCATCGTCGCAAGGTGTGGGTGTTCCACGGCACGAGCGAGGGCCCGCAGTTCTCGCGGCCGTCGAGCATCCTGAAGGTGGCCGAAGACATCTCGCAGCTTGTCGTGGTGCCGATCGATCCCGATCCCTACCCGGATCTTCTGCTGTTCAAGCTCGAGCTCCCGGGCGTGGCGACGTTGATGCGCGGCCTGGTCGCGGACTGGGACGTGTCGCTCACCGCGATCGCCTACGCGGGCACCGAAGGACGATCGTTCGAGAAGGAGCCGCGCGATCGATCCGAGCTGACCGTGCGCCTGCCGTCGATCCTGAGCCTTCTCCGCAACCCGGAGGATCTGCTCGAGCGCGTCGAGGAAGCGTCGAAGAAATTCCGATCCACGATCAAAGGGGACTTCGACGGCAGCGGGAGCTCCGACGTCGCTCTGGTGTCGGAGGACTTCGAGAAGATCGAGATCTGGCTGACGGGCCCCGAGGAGCAAACTGACGAGGACGCGCGACGCGAGCTCGGGGAGATGCTCCAGAACATCCTCTTCGGAGAGGGCAGCCGGGTCTGGAACCTCGATCGCATCATCGGCCTGATCTCGGGCTTCGGAAACGAGCGTACGGCGACGCTGACCGGTAGCCGCGACGCGGACCTGTCGACGAGCCTGCGCACCGACAAGGAACACTTCCGCGATTCGCTGGATCGTGGGGATATCGACGGCGACGGCCAGTCCGAGATCCTCGTCACGTACCGGCGGGTGAGCGACGAGGCGCTCGTGATCGACGTGCTGGAGCTCCGCGGCGGGAAGTAGCCCGGGCTCGGATCAGCCGTCGGCGGACGCCCCGAGCGTGACCTTGCGGTCGAAGACCATCGTCCGGTCGAGCTTCCAGTCGAGGGTCTCGAAGACGACGCCGAGATCGGGGGCGGGTCGCCCGCGGTAGATCTCCTGATCGCCGTGAAGGATCACCGTGTCCTGCTCGGGGTCGATCATGCCTTCGTTCAAGAGGACCGTCAGCCCCTTCACGCCGCCCGGCCGTCCCTCCGTCTGGATCGTGATGAGGTTACCGTCGCGGGTGGCGCGGATCTTCTGGCGATCGACGGGGCTCGCGTCGTGGAGCCAGTAGAAATGGTTCTTCGCGATGCGCGTCGTCTGGTCTTCGTCGATGGGAAGCGGGTAGGGATCCGTCACGTACTCCCAGACGAGCGTTTCCGGGAAGGCGTTTCGCGTCTTCTGCGAGACGGAGGCGAAGGCCCGCTTCGGCTCGCCCGGCGGGAACGAGTGGGCCAGCTTCGGGATCGACTCGAAGAAGATGTCCTGGTAGCCGCCCTGGTCGGCGGCGCGTAGCTCCTGGATCCGATCCCACACGAAGAGGTACGTGCCGGGCATCGTGTTCTTGTCTTCGAGGCCGATCGTGTAGTGCATGGCGAGGTTTCGGACGTTGGGCAGGAGCCCGTGCTGCACGCGAACGACCTCCTCCTTGCTGGCCACCTGGCTGCGGGGCTCCGCCATGAGCACGCCGGCGAACGGCATGGTCGCCGCGAACAGATCCGGGTGGCGCCCCGAAAAGAACCACGATCCGGTTCCGCCCATGCTGAAGCCGCCGAGGTACACGCGGTCGGGATCGACGTTGTACTGCACCTTGGCGATGTCGATCATCGTCAGGACGAATCGCTCGCCGTGCACGGTGTTCCAGGTGTCGTGGACGAGGCGGATTCCCTGCGGGTACATCCCCATGCAGTCCTTGAGGCGCCACGTACCGCGCGGCGAGTCGGCGGAGCCCGCGTCGACGCCGCCGCCGTGCAGCCCGATGATCAGGCCCTTGTCCTTGCCGGCGCCGTCGACGTAGAACCAGGCCTCGCCGTACGGAGTCTCGATCGTGGCCTTGCCCTTCTTGCCGCCGTGCCGCGGGGCGTTCTTCTTGGCGGCTTTCCAGATCGCCTCGATGGTGGGCTCGAGCTTCCCGCTCTCGAGCTGGACGGCGCGCGCGGCGGTGAGGATCGTCTGGAGCTCGGCGCGATCCCATTCGTCGAAGCGGGTCGCGGGGCGGGCCTGCCACCACTGCTCGGCGACCTTCGTCACGGCGCGGCGCGTCGAGGCGTCGAGGTAGGGCTTTCGCTGCGCGGCGCCGGGGGCCGCGAGGGTCAGGCAACAAAGCAGCGCGAGGGCCGCGGTCTGGATCCATCGTCCGCTTCGCATGCGGATCTCCTTCGAGGTCGTTGTCGTCGGGCCGGACACCCGTCAGGTATCGAAGGCTCCAGTGTATCCGCCGGGATCTGTGGCGGGAAGGTCGCCCTTGGTATGCTGCTCAGGCCCGGGCGGGCCCGACGTTCCGACGATCGCCGAGAGACTCCCTTGAGATCCATCCGCGGACACTTCTACACGCTTTGGCCTTCCTTCCGGGACCCCTTCCGGCCCGAATCGGTGCCGACGTCGACCCCGTGGTCCACGACGGTGGAGGACCCGGATCGCGGCCCGGTGCGGCTCACGGGCCTCCTCACCGAGCGGCCCGAGGCTCGTGCCCTCGTGCTGGTCATCCACGGCCTCGGTGGGCATCCCGATCGCTACTACTCGCGCCGGGCCGCCCAGGCGGCGGACGATGCCGGCTTCTCGTGCCTCCGCTTCGCGATGCGCGGCGCGGACCTCGCCGGCGAGGACTTCTACCACACGGCGCTGGCCGGCGATCTGGCGGCGGCGATCGCATCCCCGGAGCTCGCGCGCTACGACCGTATCTACATCATCGGCTACTCGATCGGGGGGCATGTGGCGCTCCACCTCGGCGCCGAGGTCGAAGACCCTCGCGTGCGCGGGATCGCCGCCGTGTGCTCGCCGCTCGACCTCGTGAAGGCCTGCGAGTTCATCGACGGGCCTCGGCCCTGGTTCTACCGCCTGCACGTGCTCCGCGGGCTGAAGAAGATGTACGACGAGGTCGCGCGACGTCGCGAGGTGCCGACGCCGGCGAAGGACGTGCGTCGCACGCGCACGTTCCGCGAGTGGGACTCGATGACGATCGTTCCGCGGTACGGCTTCGAGAGCGTCGACCACTACTACCGTACGGCGAGCGTCGCTCCGCGGCTTCCGCATCTGCGCGTGCCCGCGATCTGGGTGGGCGACGAGCACGACCCGATTGCGCCGCCGTCCACGGTTCGCGCGGCCATCGACGGATCCCGCGGCAAGCTCGAAGCGCACTTCCTGTCGCGCGGCGGCCACGTGACGTTCCCGTCCCGGCTCGATCTCGGGTTCGGTCCGAGGCCGGGGCTCGAGGCGCAGCTGATCTCGTGGCTCCTGGATCGCGACGAGGGGTGATGCCGTCCGCTACGTGCGTCCGCCCATCGTGAACGAAGGGTGCGGCTGCACGCCGATCGTTCCCGGATAGCGTTCCTCGGAAGGCCTCTCGTTGGGGTCGGCGGCCTCGCGCGGGTGGGGCAGATCGCGGCAGTCCGGCACGGCTTCGGGTGCGGTCTTTTCCTCGGCGAGTCGATCCTCGGGCCGCAGGTAATCGGGATGCTGCGCGTGGAACGTCGCGCTCGCCTTCTGGTTGTTGCGGGCTTCGGCGGCGAGAAGCATCCCCCCGCGGTAGTAGCCGAAGGGCACGACGTGGGCGCCGTCCTCGATCAGTCGCTCGCGCATCTGCTCGTGCAGCTCGGGGAGATCGCTCCAGTGCACCCAGGGGTAGGTGTGATGCAGCGCGTGGTAGCCGATGTTGAACATCGTCGCGTTGAAGAACCTCGAGACGAAGCAGTTCGAGTGCCGGAACTCGTGCTCGTGATCCGGCTCGTCGCGCCCCGCGTGCTGCGCGTACATGCCCGGGCCCATCACGGCCGCATTCGCGATCCACTGCGGGAGAACCCAGAGGAGAAGGGCCATCACGGGGTCGATCAGGAACGGGATCGACCAGAGGACCGAGAACGCCGCGAGCTCGGTGACGGCCTTGCGACGGATGCGGCGCGAGGCCTTCTGGAAGTCCTTCACGAAGTGCACGGCGTACCGCCACGGCCAGTGCAGAAGGCAGTATCGGTAGTAGTTCTCCCAGGTGCCGTCGGCCTTGCGCACGGGAAGCGTCCAGTCGCGCTGGCTCAGCACGTGCGCGTGGTGCACGGTGACGTGCGAGTATTCCCAGAAGAACGCGGGCCATCCACCGTTGACCGTCCAGATCCTCGAGAACCAGCGGTTCATCCACGCCTTGCGGAAGACGCGCCGATGGGTGTGATTGTGGAAGTTCACGCCGACGTCCACGCCGGAGATCCATCCGAGCATGATGGCGGCGGCGGCGACGAACGCGGCAGCCGACCACGGTCCTTCGATTCGCGCGAGCTCGGGGTGCTTCCACAGCCAGAACGCGATGCCGTACGCCGCGAGACACAGAAGGTGAAAGATCACCGAGTGGATGTCTTTCGGGTGCGCGAGCCATCGCCCGCTCGGGGAGGCGTCACCGCGACCGCGAGCGAGGAGGCCGGAGGGTTCGGTGTGTTTCGTCGTCGGCTGCTGTTTCGTTTCGATCATCCCTATCCGATCCTCGCCACCACTCGCCAGAGCGTGTACGCGAGCGCCAGGCTCGCAAAAGGTCCGAGAAGCATCGTGCCCGCCAGGACGGCGATCGCCGCGAGCGGGAAGAAAGAGCGAGCGCTCACGTCTTTCGCCCGGCGAACGATCGTGCGGGCCGCCTTCGGGAAGCGGGGCGTGCGCTTCCCGGTGCGAACGTGCGCCGGCGCTCCGGGGGAAGCCGGGTCGGTCGGCGACGCGGCGCCGTTCGACGAGCGCTCGTGGGTCGGATGCCCGTTCGACGCATGGCCGTTCGAATGCGACGTGTGCCCGTTCGAATGCGACGTGTGCCCGTTCGACGTGTGCCCGTTCGACGTAGAAACGGCCGCGTGGCCGGCCGGCTGGCCGGCGAGCTGTCCGTTCGAGTGGACCTTCGCGACGCTGCCGTTCCCGTTGCCGTTGCGCTCGGCATTCGCGGCCGGCCGGGGCGCGCTCGAGCGCCCGGTGGCCCTTTCTCGCGCGGCGACCGTTCCTGCTGGCGGCGGCGTGACGATGCTTTCCCGCGCGGCGAGGCGGGCCATCGTCCGCAGGCCCGCGTCGGCGGCGGTCACCGTCCAGTTCTCGGCGAGCCAGTCGGGGCGGATCCCGCGTCCACCGATCCGCGCGACCAGCGGCGGCTCGCCGGCCGGACAGATGCGAAAGCCCGCGTCCTGGAAGGCGCGAAGGGTGCGCCGGCAGGTCGTCGCGATCGGGAAGCGCACGGTTCGTGAGCCGTCGCCGATCACCGCGGCGAGAAGGGCGCGCGTCAACGCCAGATCGGCGGGCCACGCGCCCCAGTCGAGGAGAATCGTCTCGTTCGGTGTCTCGCGAACGATCGCCGAGCCTTCGACGACTCCCTCGCGAACCGCGCACCAGGAGCGATCGCCCGCGTACGGGCCCGACGTCCGAAGCGCCTGCAACGAACCGTCGCGGTAGGTGCGCGCGTCGCCCGGCGGAATCGGCACGGTCCAGCCGGCGTGAAGCGCGTCGTCCCCTTCGAGGAGGGTCAGTCCGTCGCGTGCTGCTGATCGGGCGTAGGCCGCGTCGGCGGGATACAGGGGGGCCGCGGGACGGACGAGCTCGACCATCGTCGCGAGAACCTGGGAGCCGCGGCGCGTCCGCAGCCAGGCGAGGTCGGACTCCTGGACGCGCCCGACCAGGACCTCGATACCGCCTTCGCCCTCGAAGCGTTCGGCGAACTGCGCGTCGAGCTCTTCGGAAAGCGAGTGCACGCCGCCGACGAGGAAGTCCGGGCTGACGAACCCGGCGAATCGACGGCCGAAGGTGCGACGCTCCCCGCGGATGAGCATCGGAATGCGGACCGCGCCCTGATGCGCGACCACGTGCCCCTGGGAGTCGATCGCGACGAGGCTCGCGGCCCCGGCGATGTCGTCCCTACCGCCCTCGAATGCCCAGCGGACGCGCTCTCGCAGCGGCTCGGGCGCTCGCCCCGTCGCGTCGGCGCGACCGATGGACCGGGCCAGTCCGTCGGCGATTGCCGTCGCGTCGTCCGCGCTCGCGGCGCGGATCTCGATCCCCATCGGCAGCCTCCCAATGAATCACCCGGCGGTCCACGCGATCGGACGGCGCGCGGGCTCTCGCCCGCCGGGACCCGTCTCGGTCAGTCGATGTCGAAGTCTGCAAGAGTGTAATGCCAGTGATCGCGTAAGTAGTCCGGCTCGAGTTTCGAATCATAGGGGCGAGCGGTCATGGTGTAAGGGGTGGGCTCCCCACGGAAACCCCAGTCCTGAAAGCGGATAAACCAGGGCGACGACGTGGAGAGGAGGAAGAAAAGCTCTCGAAAATGATCGGCCCAGGCGGCGCGGAGCACGGCTCGCAAGAGGCTTCCCGCGGCGGCGCCATCACCGGGGTCGGCAAGCCAATCGACAAGCAGCCCGCCGTCGCGGCCGACGATCCTTCCGGGTCGATACACGGCGTAGCCGCGGAGGGTCTCGTCCGCGTCGTTACGGGCCAGGAAGAGTCGATAGACGCCCTCCGGATGGGACGTGAATCGCCAGCGAAGGAAGCTCGCGTCGCGGATCGTGGTACAGCGAAGCTCTTGGGACGCTCGGTGGTAGAGCTCGTCGACGTCGTCGGGGACGTCGCCGGTCTCCTCGATGCGAACGGAGTCGTCGGCTGCGGGGAACGCGAGGTCGTTGCGCACGGCCAGCAGTAGCTGCGAGCGAAGGGGCCAGTAGTCGAGGTAGCGCGCACCGATGCGCCCGGCGTCGCGCGACGGAAGGCCATACATCACGGCGTCGTCGTCGGGATGCCCGTGCGTGGAGGCGTAGGCCTGGGCGAGCCGCACGAAGAGCCCCGGATTGCGAAGGCCGCGGCGCACGGCCGGATCGGAGAACGTGTCGCAGTTCTGCCCGAATTGCACGCGACGCCCGTCGGCGTTCACGCGGCAGGGGACGCCGCCGTAGTGGGCGACGATCGCGCCGTCGGGGTCTTCCGCCACGAGGCTGTGGAAGCCGGCGGGATTGTCCGCGTACTTCCATCGCCACCAGGAGACGTCGCGCGGCACGAAGGCCGGGTCCATCTTGGCGAAGACGCGATTCAGCAGGTCGACGACGGGGCCTTCATCCCCATCGCGATACTTCCGGATACAAAAACCGGTGCCTTCCATCGTTCTCTCCTGTCTCAGGAGCCTCGCGAGGAATGGCACACGAGCGATCCGGTCGGCGGGCAGCCGTCGTGCAAAAGTGCCGTCAGTCTCCGTGGCATGAAGACTCACGGCGGGAGTACCCCCATGTCGTGCGCGCATGTCGTCGTTGACGGTGTCGCGTTCGACACGTGAAATCCGACCGCATTGTAACGCAGCGCGCGCGCGGTTCAACCGTTCGGGGCGATTCGTGCCGCGGGGGCCGGCGATCGCTCGCGCGGCTCGAGGAAGGTCGACACCGAGACGCCTTGCGGTCCGAGGATCGCTCGGATGCGTCCGCTCGCCGAAGAGAGCACCAGCGGCAACCCGCGTTCCACGACCGCCGATCGCGTCCTCGGCGAGAGGCCACCGGCGCGTGCGCTCGCTACGACAACGGTTGGTGAGCCGGCGTCGAGCAGTCGCCCGAGGTTGGCGGCTTCGGCTCCGTGGTGGGGCAACATCAGGAGATCGCAGGTGAGTGGCTCGGGGCGCGCGAGTAGGCGCGCGAGCAGCCGGGCGATGCCCTCTTCCTCGAGGTCGCCGGTGAGGATCGCGCGGCCTGACGCGGTCTCGACGCTCAGCACCAGCGAGTCGTCGTTTCGCCCGAGGCTCTTCCATGGGGTTCGTGTGGGATGCAGGATTCGCACGCAGTAGCCGGCGCCGGGATTCCCGAGGATCCGGTTGCCGGCTCGGGCGGTAGTGACGTAGGCGCCTCGGCTCTTCGCGAGTCGAAGGAGCGTGGCGCCGGCGGAGCGCGCGCTGAAGCCGCGTGATGTCACGACGCGACCGACCGGGTAGCGTTCGAGAACGTCGGCGACTCCGTTGATGTGGTCGGCGTCGGCGTGGGAGAGCACCAGCAGATCGATCCGGCGCACGCCGGCGCGGCGGAGTGCCGGCGCGACGACGCGGGATCCAACGCCGGGGAGATCGGCCGAGCCCGCGTCGTACAGGAGCGTGCGTCCATCAGGGAACCGCGCGAGGACCGCAAGCCCGTGGCCGACGTCGAAGACGTCGAGCGTCGCGTGACGGGGCGCGGCGGGCTGGAGGTGCCACACGCACCCGATCACGAGGACGGCGGTCACGAACGCGAGGCGGGCCGCGCGCCGCTTTCCGAGGCCGAGTAGGATCCAGCCGAGTGTATGAAGCCCGACGAAAACGATCGGGACGCTCGGGATGTAGCGGGGCGCCAGAAGGCCCCGGCCGAGCGCGTCGGGAACGGATCGCGCCAGAAGGAAGATCCAGCCGAGCATCCCGCTGAACAGCCGGCCCGACTCGGGGGCGGCGACCATCGTCACGGCGGAGACGAGACCGCCGACGAGCGCGGCCGTGACGACCGGGAGCAGCACGAGATTGCCGAGAAACATCGCCGGGGCGAGC
>CAZQZX010000108.1:0-971 GCA_964597885.1 uncultured Planctomycetota bacterium | reverse complement strand
AACATCGGAAGCGCGACGCCGGCCGTACCCCACCACGCGACGAGGGTGACGCGGAGGCCGTCGCGAACGTAGCGAGCGAGCCCGGAGCTCGTGCACGGGCTCTCGGTGCCGCGGGATGCGGGGTCGACCAGGGCCGCATTGCCGCAGAGGACCAGCGCGTACACCGCGGCGAAGGACAGTCGGAAGCCGGGCTCGTCGAGAGTCGCGGGCCGATGAAGAAGGAGAAGGATCGCCGCCAGCGCGAGGCCGGACATCGCGTCGAGGCTTCGCCCGCGGATGCCCGCGAGACGGATCGCCGCGGCCATGATGGCGGCCCGCGCCACCGAAGGCGCGAAGCCCGTGAGCACGGCGTACGCGAGGAGGATGCCGCAGGTGACGATCGCGCGACCCGAGGTTCCGACGAGGAGGCCGCGAAGAACAAGATCGACGATCGCGGCGACCAGCACCACGTGGAGCCCCGAAATCGCGAAGAAGTGAAGGGTGCCGGTCCGCCGAAACGCGTCGCGGTCGTCGTGATGGAGGCCCTCGCGCGCACCGAGGAGCAGGGCTCCGAGCAGGCCGGCGTCGCGTGGTGGGTAGGTCTCGGCGAGGGAGCGCCACAGAAGCTGCCGTAGATCATGGATGGCCGCGAGCGGGTGAACACGGCCTGATCTCCCGAGCCACTGGATCGCACGATCGTCGGGTACGACGAGCGAACCGGCGACGCCGCGCGCCCGCTCGAGCGCGGCTCGGTCGAACTCGCCCTCGTTCCTGCGTTCCCGAAATGGGCGGAGCGAGCCGACGCACGCGACGCGATCCCCGCAGCGAAGGCGCGTCTCGTGAACGAGGGAGCGGACTCGAACGATCAGATGCCCTCGTAGCGCGAGAGGTTCCCCCCGGCCCTGTGCGGACTCGACCCGAAGGCGAAAGGCACCGATGGGCTCGCCCGACGGAGAGGGCACCAGCGGCGGTCGCGTGACGCGCCCGGTGAC
>CAZQZX010000107.1:0-21787 GCA_964597885.1 uncultured Planctomycetota bacterium | reverse complement strand
GTCGACGAGTCCCCAATGTTTGCACCAAAATCGATAAGGACGTATTCGCAGGGATGGTGATCGTCATGATCACGATCACCGCGATGCCGAGACCGACGGCGGTCTTCACTTTCTTCGAGACGGCGAGGAACGTGCACATCCCGAGGAAGAACGCCAGCGCGAGGTTCTCGACAAAGATCGACTTCAGGAAGATCGAAAGATGAGCGTCCATGATTCCTCGCCTAACCTTCCGGCTCGACCTGGGAGGGCTTCCAGGTCCTGAGCGCCCAGATCACGAGTCCGATAATGAAGAACGCGCTCGGCGACAGCAGCATCAGGCCGTTCGCCGGGTACCAACCTCCGTCGCGCGCGAGCGTCAGGAGCTGCACGCCGAAGAGCGAGCCCGATCCGAGCAGCTCGCGGAAGAAGCCCACGACCATGAGGATCGCCGAGTAGCCGATGGCGTTGCCGAACCCGTCGAGCATCGAGAGCCCGACGCTGTTCTTCATGGCGAACGCCTCGGCGCGCCCCATCACGATGCAATTCGTGATGATGAGCCCGACGAACACCGACAGCTGCTTACTGATGTCGTAGGCAAAGGCCTGCAGCGCCTGATCGACGAGGATCACCAGTGACGCGATGATCGTCATCTGCACGATGATTCGGATGCTGCTCGGGATGTGCCGCCGGATGAGGCTGACGGCCCCGTTCGAGCAGACCAGCACGAACGTCACCGCGATCGACATCACGAGCGACGTCTCGAGCTTCGTCGTCACCGCCAGCGCCGAACAGATCCCGAGGACCTGCAGGGCGATCGGGTTGTTGTTGAAGACGGGATTGAACAGTACGTCTTTCGGCTTGTCGGCCACTGTACTCCTCCGTGATCAGCCGCGACTTCCGCGCTTCTTGTCCAGGAACGCCTTGAAGCCACCGTCGCCCAGCCAGAAACGCACCAGCTGGGATACACCCTTCGTGGTGATCGTCGCGCCCGACATGCCGTCCACCTGATAATCGGCGTCCGGCGAGCCCGCGGGCACGCGACCCTTCAGCACCTCGATGCGGATCTCGCCGGCATCGTCGAAGGCCTTTTTCTTCGGCCACTGCGCCTTCCACTTCGGGTTGTCCACCTCGCCACCGAGCCCCGGCGTTTCCGCGTGCTGGTAGAAGGTGATCCCCCGGATGTCCTGAATGTTCTTGTCGAGCGCGAGGAAGCCGTAGAGCGTCGACCACAGCCCCTTGCCGTTGACTGGCAGGATGTACTGATCGACCGCATCGCCCTCGCCCTTCACCTCGTAGACGAAGGAGTACTTCTCGCGGCGTCCGATGCGCGCGATATCCGCGTCGCCGTCGATCGGCTCGCTCCTGGCGGGGTCCTTCGACGCTTCGATCTGGTCGTACGTCTCGGGGTCGATCACGTCGCTGCCGACGTACTCACCGGTCGCCAGGTCGACGACCTTCGTCGTGATTCTCTCCTCGAAGAGCTCGTCGATGGTCTTCGACTCGTCCTCGATGTTCGCGGCGGCGAGGATGTTCTTCTTCCGGTCGAGCTCCTTGTTCGCCGCCTGCATGGGGCGAAGTCCGACGGCCGCGCTCGACACGAGGATCGAGCAGACGACGCAGAGCATTCCGGCGACCAGAAACATGTGTCCTGTCGATTCACGCGACATTGCGGGCCAACCTTCTCTTCACGT
Organism: uncultured Planctomycetota bacterium; assembly: GCA_964597885.1. Lineage (GTDB taxonomy): Bacteria > Planctomycetota > JACOTG01 > JACOTG01 > JAUIME01 > CAZQZX01. Next base: position 20,117 of record CAZQZX010000107.1, on the reverse strand, counting down.
TCGCCTGGACCACGTAGTAGTCGATGAGCGGGGCCATCACGTTGCCGAACAGAATGGCGAGCATGATGCCCTCGGGGTAAGCCGGATTGATGACCCGGACCAGGATGGTCATGAAGCCGATCAGGATCCCGTAGATCCACTTGCCCATTTCGGTCGAAGCGGCCGACACCGGGTCCGTGGCCATGAACACCGCGCCGAACGCGAAGCCACCGATGACCAGGTGCCAGTGCGGCGGCATCGCGAACATCGGGTTCACGTCACTGCCGAACGCGTAGAGCAGCGCCGAAGTGCCGAGGAGCCCGACCACGCAGCCGGCCATGATCCGCCAGGATCCGATGCCCGCGCCGATGAGGATGAGCGCTCCGATGATCGCCGCGAGCGCCGACGTCTCTCCCATGGACCCTTGCATCTGACCGAGGAAGGCCTGCATCCAGGTCGTGTCGGTGATCGCCTTCATGCCCTCGCTCACGTCAGCCGCCGCAAGGGCGCCGAGCGGCGTCGCGCCCGAGTATCCGTCGGCCGCCGTCCAGATCGCGTTTCCGGTAATCTGCGCCGGGTACGCGAAGTACAGGAAGGCTCGCGCGGTGAGCGCCGGGTTCAGGAAGTTCTTACCGGTACCGCCGAAGATCTCCTTGCCGATCACGACGCCGAAGACGATCGCGATGGCCACCTGCCACAGCGGAATCGTCGGCGGAAGCGTCAGCGGGAACAGCATGCTGGTGACGAGGAAGCCTTCGTTGATCTCGTGACGACGCACGATACTGAAAACCGCCTCGCACGCACCGCCGACCGCGACCGTGACGAAGTACACGGGCAGGAAGTACAGCGCGCCGTGCAGGAGATTGCCGATGAAGCTCCCCGGGTCGTAGCTGAAGCCGAGCGCCGTGTAGATCGAGGCGCGCCAGCCCGAGTACGCCGTGATCGAGCCATCGGTCGCCGCGGCGATCGCCGCGTTGGCCTGGTAGCCCGTGTTGTAGAGCGCCATGAAGATGCACGGCACGAGCGCGGCGACGACCATCGTCATCATCCGCTTCAGGTCGAGCGAATCGCGCACGTGCGAGGCGCCCGTCGTCACTTCCCCCGGAGTGTAGAGGAACGTGTCGGCCGCCTCGTACAGCGGATACAGCTTCTCGTACCGTCCCCCCTTGCCGAATGAGGGATGGAGCTTATCGAGGAGTGTTCTGAGTGGTTTCATGGAAGCTCGTGGTTTCGTGAGCCTTCGCTTGCGCCGGATCTAGCCTTCTTGCTCGATCCGGGTGAGATTCTGCCGGAGAAGCTCGCCGTACTCGTTCTTGCCGGGACAGACGAACGAACAAAGCCCCAGATCCTCCTCGTCGAGCTCGAGCGCGCCGAGAAGCTGCAGCTGTTCCGTATCGTTCGTGATCAGCGCCTTCATCAGCGGCGTCGCCACGATGTCGAGCGGCATCACCCTCTCGTACATCCCGATCGGCACGAGCGCTCGACGACTGCCTTCCATCGAGGTCGTGAACGAGAACTTCTTGGTCGGAGTCAGGGCCGAGGCGAAGGCGCGCGTCACCGAGAACTTGGTGAAGCCCGGCGCCTGCCAGCCGAGGAACTCGCGATGGCGGCCCTCTTCGAGGATCGACACCTGGACGTGGTAGCGACCGAGGTACGCGGTGTACTCCGACGCGTGCCGCCCGGCGAAGACCGAGCCGCTGATCACGCGGTGGTCGCCATCCTGCGTCTCACCCGAGGCGAGCTCGTGGAGGTTCGCGCCGAGGCGCGTACGAACGAGTCGCGGTTCCTTCACGACCGGTCCGGCGAGCGACACGACACGGTCCGTCATGATCCGCCCGGTAGCGAACAGGTGTCCGATCGCGATGACGTCCTGGTAGTTGATCGTCCACGCGACTCGGTTCTCGCTCACCGGATCGAGGAAGTGGATGTGCGTACCCGGCAGACCGGCCGGGTGCGGACCCGAGAACTCCTCGATGCGCACCGACGGGGCGTCGGCGCCGGGCACCGTCGCGCCGGACGCCTTGCACACAAACACCGTGCCCTCGGTCAGTCGACCGAGCACCCGGAGCCCGAGGATGAAGTTCTTTTCCTGCGCCTGGATGATCGGCGCGGGATCCGCGGCGAGCGGATTGGTATCGATCGCCTGCACGAAGATCGAGCGCGGGGTCGCGTCGATCGCCGGCACGCGGCTGAACGGGCGCGTTCGGAACGCGGCCCACATTCCGGACTGGATCAGGTTGCGGCGCGCCTCGTCCGGGTCGAGCGAAGCGAGCTCCGACTCCGGGTACGAAGCGAACGTCTCTTCTTCGTCGCCTTCGAGCTCGATGACCATCGACTCGAACTTGCGCTTCGCGCCGCGGTTGATCGCCTTCACCGTCCCCGCTCCCGGGGACGTGTAGCGCACGCCCGGCGTCTTCTTGTCGGTGAAGAGCAGCTGTCCGAGCTTCACGGCATCGCCGACCTGCACCTCCAGCGTCGGGCGCATGCCGACATAGTCGTCGCCGAGCAACGCCACGGTGCGAACGACATTTCCCGACTCGATCGACTGGCGCGGCGCGCCGGAAATCGGCAAGTCGAGACCCTTTTTGATCTTGATCATGGAAGCGCTTCGGAAGTCAGGAGCTCGAAACGGGGAATGGCCCGAAGGTCAATGGCCCAGGGCCCGGATTCGACGGCGCTCGCAGCGACTTACGAGGCCGTATGACCGTGAATATAGTAAAGCCCGTCGGCTCACGCCAACTCGCCCGGCCATCTTTATTCGGGCCCGGGAAGGGGCGCTCGGGATGGGCGTGAACGGGCGGTTTCAGGCGGGAATCGCGCCCCCCGGGAGAGGGGCGCCCTGGCCTCCCGAGACGACCCCGAAGGCCCCTCGGGAAGAACGGAATCGGGGGCGTCGCGCGGACGCCCCCGATCCGAAGATTCGAGTCCGAGGATCGGCTACTCGGCGGTGACCGTGTAGAACGGCAGGTCGGCCGCGATCTCCCGGGCGAGGACGTCGCGCGCACGCGCCGCCTTCACGCGCATCCGTCCGAGGAGCATGCTCGAGCTGATCTCCTCGTCGCCGCGCGACAGCATATCCGCCAGGCGAGCCCGCAAGGCCGGCATGACGGCCGGGTGGTTCGCGTAGGCCCGCGAATCGGCCGTGACGTGGCTGAACGACGGCGCCATACCCGCGGCCTCACACGCCGCGCTCGCGCGCAGGTCGAACCAGGCCTTGGCGACCTTGGGGCTCCCGAGCACGTCGAGCCGCATCCGTCCGGCGGCGCCGCCGTCCCACAGGAGTCCGAAGTAGCTACGCAGCAACGCCTTGGTCAGGCCCGGACGGAAGCCCGTCGTGCCCGGATCGCGAAGGACGGCCGCGAAGAGCGAGCTGCCCTGATACTGGGCCTCCTGCACCATGCCGAGAAGTCGATCGCGGTGGACCCCCGGAGCGGACAGATCGACGTTCACCGGGACGTCCAGCTCGCTGTACGGCTGGAGCGCGGCGCCCATCCTCCCGAGCGCGATCTGGCTCGTGTGGAAATGGAAGTTCTGGCTGCCACGCTTGTTGGAGCCGATCCACATCTCCAGGAACCGGCGGACACGCGCTTCCGTGAGGCGCGAGCCGCTCGCTTCCTCGAACGCGGAGAGCGCGATCAGCACCTCGCCGAGCTCGCCGCCGGGCGTCCGCAGCCCACCGGAATCGATCTCGACGCAGCTCACGACGCTGTTGCGCGTGTTCCGGAGCCGCAGCTTGGCCGCAGGGCCCGCCAACGCACGCAATGCGTTATCAGTAAGGTTCTTATCGGGCGCATGGCCCTGAGCCTGGAAGCGGACTGCGGTCGGCGCCTTGCAGTCTCCGCCCTTCGCGTCCTTGGAGACGCCCCCGGCAGCCTCCCTCGACGACTTCTCGCCCTGCGCGAGGGCCTCGTTCCCTGCGGCCAACCCCAGCCAGGCCGCCAACATCAGGGCCGCGGCCACCTTGGACCGCCCGAAACCCCACGACACAACGCTCTCGCTGCTTCTCATCGATTCGCCTCCTCGATTCACATCCACCAGCGTCGGGACCCGGGGCCCCGGATCGCCTGCGCACATCCCACCACGAGCCCCGCGGGGATGCAACGGGGGACCCGCCCCCCAAAGCGCCCGAGGAGCACACGAGCTTATGGGGGAAATTCCGAATGGTGGCGTTCCTGCGGAGTGGGTATCCTCTCAGGGAAACGAGCCATCCAATAGCTGGACCGAAGCAAAGCAGGACAAGACAGGACACGCTTCATCACGAGCGCACCGCGGGGGCGCGCTCGTGCCGGGGCGGGCGGAGACGGGGGTCCTTCCGCCCGCCCCGCTTTTTTTTCGGGGCCCGGCCGCTCGCGGGGCCCTCGCCCTCCTCCATCCACCCGGTTATCCTGGCCGAGCCACCGACGCCTGGAAAAAATTCCGGAGAATCCAGGGTCAGGATCCGGCCCTCGCGCCTTTTCTATCTCGAATAAGGGCAGAGATCGGGCGGTGTCGAGTCCCAATTTTCCAGAGACACGGGCGACCTGGATCGGCGCGGAGCTCCGTGCCGGACGAACGGAAGAGGTTCATCGGTACCTGATGGACGTCTATCGCGAGTGTCTGAGCCTGTATCTCGAGCGGTCGAGCTATCGCGGCGGCCAGGATCCCGACGACGTGGTCCAGGGCTTCTTCGCGAGCCGTCTCTCCCGCACGGACTTCCTGCTGAAGTGGTCCGAGAGCGGAAAGCGGTTGCGTCACTGGCTCGTGAACGGACTCGTCTTCTACATGCGCGAGAAGCGGCGCGAGCGGCGCCGCGATCGCGAGCATATGGTCGACGAGCTCGAGGTCGAGGATCCGGGGGAAGCACCCGAGGCGGAGGTCGATCGGGCGTATCGAACCGCGGTCGTTCAGTACGCGCTTCGTACGGCCGAGACGCAGTGCCGCGAGAAAGACCAGTGCCGACACTGGCAGATCTTCATCCGGCACCGCACCGATGGCGAGACGTATCCCGTGATCGCCGCGGACCTGGGAATCACGGCGGCGGAAGCCGCAGTGCTCGCTCGAACGGCCGAGCGTCGGTTCATCCGCGCCGTCCGTGAGACCGTACAGCGCGAGCTGCCGCCGCGCGAAGGGATCGACCAGGCGATTCGCGATCTGCTCGATTGACGTCGGGCACGCCGGGCGGAGGGACGGAGGAAGGAGAAGGACCATGTCGGGCAAGGACAGCCATGACTCTCGCGCGTGGAGAAGCTCGGAAGTGGAGGCCGCCGACGCGCGGACGACTCGCTTCTTCCGCCTCGCGTTGACGGAGCCGAGCCCGATGCTCGATCGCCTTCGACATCGCGTCGCGGGCGAGTCCGGTCAGGAGTGGTTCCGAGCGACGATCACCCGTGCTCTCGGCGATCCGGCACACGCCGACACTCCGCTCGATGCGAGCCCGCCTCCTCTCGAACGACTCGAAGCCCTCAAGGAGCGCTGCAAGTCCACGGCCGCAGCCCGGGCCACGACCGACGAGCAGCTCGAAGCCTTCCTGCTGTACTTCGTGTCGCTCGCCGTCGCGATCCACCACTATCGGCAGGTCCTGACGCGCCGGGCGCCCGAAGATCTCGAGGCCGCACTCCTGGATATCGCCGGGATCTCGCCTCCCGCCTGGAAAGAGCTCTTCGGCCGGTCGGCGATCCAGCTGTCCGCCGCCTGATCGCAAGCACCCCTGATCGCGAGCCCCCTGATCGAGAGCACGGGCCCCAATCGCCCTCTCTCGGGCCGGCTCCGGCCTCCCTCGCCGGCCCATTGACCCGGGGACCCCGTTCCGACACAATCGGGGAGCCTCGCACGCCGTCCTGGATCCGCTCCTGGCCCCGATGTTCACGCTGTCGTCCTTCGCATGAAGCCCACCGACCCCGCGCCGTCCGCGCCACCGCCGGATGATCCGCCGACCGAAGGCCTCTTCTTCGGCGAGGAGGTCCCCGAACCGGCGCCGCCGGAGCACATCGGCCCCTTCCGCGTGCTGAGCCGCATCGGTCGAGGCGGATTCGCATCGGTCTATCTCGCCGAGCAGACCGGCGACGTGTGCCGCCAGGTCGCCCTCAAGCTCCTGCATCCCGGCGTCGATTCGGCCGACGTCGTGCAGCGATTCGAGCGCGAGCGCAGGATGCTCGGGCTGATGAAGCATCCCGACATCGCGACGATCTTCGAGACGGGACAAGCCGAAGACGGGCGACCGTACTTCGCGATGGAATACGTCGACGGCTCTCCCATCACGAAGGCTTGCGACGAGAACGGCCTCTCGCGCAAGGCTCGAGTTCGACTGATGGCCCGCGTTTGCCGTGCGGTCCAGCACGCCCACGGTCACCGTGTGATCCACCGCGACCTCAAGCCGTCGAACATCCTGGTCGCGCCCGCCGCCCGCGAAGGTGCGCGCGAGACCGTCAAGATCATCGACTTCGGCGTCGCGAAGGTGACGGCGACCGAGCTCACGGGCGCTTCCGAGCTCACGCAGGAAGGACAGTTCCTCGGCACGCTCGCCTACGTCAGCCCGGAACAGATCGAGAGCGCGCCCGACACCGTGGACACCCGCGCGGACGTCTACAGCCTCGGCGCCGTCCTCTACGAGCTCCTCACCGGACAGGTGCCTCACTCCGTGGATGGCCAGCCGCTCCTGGTCGCGACGAAGATGATCTCCGAGACCGAACCGACGCGGCCGAGCAAGATCGATCGGTCGCTCCGGGGTGACCTCGAAATCATCCTGCGGAAGGCACTCGCCCGCGATCGCGATCAGCGCTACGCGACCGCGGCGGAGCTCGCCGCCGAGCTCGAACGTTGGCTCGCCCGCCAGCCGATCTCGGCCCGGCCACCGACGCTCGGCTACCAGCTCGCATGCCTGGCCTCCAGTCATCGCACGGTCGCGGCGTCGCTCGTCGGGGTCGCCGCCATCGGAGTGATCGCCCTGTACTCGATGGTCCGCTCCGAACGCCTCGCGCGTGAGTCCGAACGTCTCGCTCTCGACGCCGAGCGCCTCGCGCGAGAGAATGAAGAGACCGCTCTCCACGCGATGCGAGTCATGCTCGAAAGCGTCGTCGACCCGCTGAACGAAGAGCCCGACACCGCCGACTTCCGGTACCGCGTCCTGCAGAAGCTCGTCGTTGACGACTTCGTCGGCGACCGGCTCGGGAGCTCCGAGCTCGCCCTGCGGTACGCGCATGCGCTCAACTGCCTCGGCGACGCCGCTCGCGAGAACAGCTCGAGAGAGGTCCGTCTCGAGGCGATCGACATCTACCGCAAGGCGGAGTCCGTCTTGCGGGTAGCGATCCGGGCCTTTCCGGATTCGCCCGACCTGAAGGCCGAGCTGTCGATCGCGCTCGTCAAGATCGGCGACCGCCACGGCGACCAGGGCGAGCCCGCCGAACGGCTCGCCTACTACGAGCGCGCTCTCGAGATCGACGAGAGGCTGCACGAAGGCTGGCCGAGTCGCCGCCGGTTCCTGAGCAACCTGTCGTGGAGCTACGAGCGCATGAGCGCGCACACGGCGCGGCTCGGCAAGCGGGCCCTCGCCGCCGAGTACCGCCGTAAGCGATACACGACAGCCATCAGACTCTACGAGCTGTTTCCCGAGTCCGGCGACGCGCAGTACAACCTGGCGTGCGCCCGGGGATTCGAGGGGATCGCCGCCCGCAAGGCCGAGGACGAAGCCGCCTGCGGCCGGCACTTCGAGGAGGCCGTGCGCCTGTCTCGTGCCCTTCTCGACCGATGGCCGAATCACCGAGCGTATCAGCGCGCGTGGGTGAACTCGATGGCCCACGCAGCCGAAAGCCTCGGCCGACGCGGCCGTTTCGCAGAAGCCAAGACCCGTCTCGCCGAGGTCCTTCCCAAGGCACGCCTCTACGTGAAGCAAGGGCCGAACGATGTCCTGAGCCAGATCGGGGTGGCCGCCGCGTTCAACATGGCGCAGGATGTCGCCATGCGAAGCGGCAATCGACCGCTCGAGGTCGCGTACTGCAAAGAGGCGATCGACATCCTGCGCGATCTCCTGACGCGACAGTCCGAGAACGTCGACGCGCGCGCGATTCTCATCGACCGACTCGTGTGTCGCGCGAAGCTGGTGGACGCCGGCGGCAACCGCGACGCCGCACTGAGTGATCTGCGTGAAGCTCTCGGCATCGGGGAGCCCCTCCTCGAAGAGCTTCCCCACACCCACCTGAAGTTCGATTCGGTCTCGGGCAACGTCGCGCAGGCCCGCAAGCTCCTCGCCTCGATGAACGCCACCGCGGCCGGACCGAGCGCGGACGTCGACGCGCTCGCCTCCAGACCCGACGACGCCCCCGCGCCCGCCGCGGACAAGCCCGCCGGTTCAGAAAAGCCGTAGCTGCTTCAGAAAAGCCGTAGCTGCTGCGGATCGTCGTTGTCCTTGCGCGATCCCCGACGACGCACGGCCTTGCCACGATCCTCTCCTGCCGTGGACGACGACTCCGACTCCGGCGCCTCCGTGGATGCGGTCGGCGCAGCCGCCACGGGACTCGGCGCAACTTCCTCGGCTTCGCTCGCTTCCTCGTGCGACGAACCGGAAGCCGTCACGCCCGCACCCCAGAGCGCGTCGCGAAGGCCCGACGAGCGCTCGATCGAAGTCTCGACCGCGCCGCGGAACGCCGCTTCCGACGCGAGCACCTCGATCCGCGACCTCGCGCGGGTGAGCCCGGTGTACACGAGCTCGCGGGTGAGGACCGGCGACGGCTCGTCGGGGATCACGAGCAGGACCTCGTCGAACTCCGAGCCCTGACTCTTGTGGACGGTCATCGCGAAGGCGGTCTCGTGCGAAGGCAGTCGCGCCGGCGCGATCTTGCGCACCTCTCCGTCCGACCCGAGGAAGCACACGCGGAGCGCTCCGCCGCTCTCTTCATCCGGCAGCACGATGCCCACGTCACCGTTGAACAGGCGCAGCCCGTAATCGTTTTCGGTGATCAGCACCGGACGTCCGCGGTAGAACGCCTCCCGGCGATCGACGATACGGCGATCGGCGAGCATCGTCTCGATGCGTGCGTTCAGCGTCTCGCTCCCGTGCGAACCGGTGCGTCGAGCGCACAGGATCCGGAAGGACTCGAACCGCTCGAACGCCTCGCGCGGATCCGTCGAATCGAGGTACGCACCGAAGCCGCGATCGACGCGCTCGGCAAGAGAGCCCGCGAGCGTTGCGACATCTCCGAAGCCCGCATCCTCGATCTGCTCGTCGCGGAGCACCTCGAGCGCACCGCCGGCGTCACCCGCGTTCACCGCGCGGGCCGCCGCCCCGATGCCACTCGTCTCGCCGAAGCGATACGAGTGACGGAGCAGCACGATCGAGTCGCCGATCGCCGCGGTGTCCGACGGGGCTTCGGGAACACCGTCGGCCAGATCACCGAGCCGCGACGAGAGCCCGCTCGTGAAGCCCGAAGGACGCGCGCAGATGTCGCCGAGCACGGCGCCCGCCTCCACCGACGCGAGCTGATCCCGGTCGCCGAGCAGGATCAGACGCGCCCCGTCCGGCAGCGCCCGCACCAGCTTGGCCATGTTCGCGAGGTCGACCATGGACGCCTCGTCGACGACGAGAACATCCACCGGCAGCGGGTTGTCGCGATCGTGACGGAACGACACCGATCCACGCCGGTAGCCGAGGAGCCGCTGAAGCGTCGACGCTTCATCCGGGATCGCGGCGGCGACCGCATCGTCGAGCTCGAGCCGATCGCGCGCCTGACGGATCGCGTCGACCATTCGCGCGGCCGCCTTGCCCGTGGGCGCCGCGAGTGCGATGCGCGGCTGTCGATCGGGCGCCTCGCGGAGTGCCGACTCGATCAGCAGCACGAGGATCTTCGTGACGGTCGTGGTCTTTCCGGTACCCGGCCCGCCGGACACGACGCACAACGGACGCAACAGCGCGATCGCGGCCGCGAGACGCTGCCAGTCGATCTCGCCGGCACGCTCCGGGTCGGGTGGGAACAACAGGTCGAGACGATCTCGCTCCCATACCGTGAGCCCGTCCCCGCGAAGCGGCGCGTTCGCCCGCGCCAGGAGATTCCGCGCGAGCTCCTCCTGATAGTGCCAGTATCGATACAGGAAGAGTCGATGCGCACCGTCCAGCACCAGGGGCGACCGATCTCCCGAGCGCGCTTCCTCGTCACCGGCCACGATCGACGTTCGCCGAAGCGCGGCCTCGAAGCGCCCGAGGTCGGGAGCCTTGCCGACCGGGGTTCCCTCGCGCGGCAGCGGCTTGCCCGCGACCGACGCCAGGTCGACGCACACGTTGCCCTCGCTGGTCGCATGACTCGCGAGCGCCGCCCCGAGAGCGAGCTCGGGATCGTCCGTACCCGCGAGCCGCATCATGAGCCGCGCGAAGTGGAGATCGAGATCGCCGACCGCCTCGGCGGCGTACAGGCGTTCGAGGAGGTCGCTCATCGCATTCCCTCCCCGGCGAGGCACGCGTCGAGGGCCTCCACCAGCGCGCGGTCGGGTCGGTCGCGGAACATGCCGCGATCGGGATCCTCGGGTGTGAGCCCACGCAGGAAGACGTAGGCCACGCCTCCGAAGTGCGTGTCGTAGTCGTAATCGGGGATGCGCAGCGCCAGCCAGCGATGGACTGCGACGGTGTAGATCAGGTACTGCAGGAAGTACGCCTCCCGCCCGATCGCCTCCCGGAGCGATTCCTCGCCGTACGCCGCCACGTCGTCTCCGAGTTTGTTGGACTTGTAGTCGACGATCCAGTAGCGGCCGTCGCCCTCGAACAGCAGGTCGACGAAGCCCTTCATGGTCCCTTCGATCGCGGCAAAGTCGAGGCTGTCGATGCGCCGGCGCCAGACATCGTCCTCGGCGAGAGGATGCTCCGACAGCACGGCGCGAAGCGCTTCCGCCTCGAGGTGCCCGATCGGGAAATGGAACTCGAGCTCGCGAACGCGTTGCTCGGCGCGCACGCCGCGGAGGCGCACGACATCCGATCCGCTCTCGACTGGCGCATCGAGGGTGCGGTTCACCATCTCCGTCACGAGCGGCGTCCACTCGGGCTCGAGCGCGTGCTCGATCAAGGTGCGCTCCACGACGCGCTCGAGCTCCTCGGGATCCACATCGGCAAAATCGATCCGCTCGAAGATGAGGTGGAGGCATGTTCCAGTGCGCGCCCCCGCCGGGAGATCGTGGATCGTCCGCTCCTCGGCGATCACCTCGGTCGCCACCTCGGGAAGCTCGCCGATCGAATCGTGGTCGGGCGCCTCGGACGCCATACCGGAAGCCGGCTGCGAGCTCGGATGCGCGGTCGCATGCGCCCCGGCGGTCAGCGACGAGAAGCTCGACATGCGCCAGCCCTCGGCCACCTGCCCGTCGAATTCGCGCGACTCGAACACGGGCGCCTTGTCGCCCGCGGGACGATAGCGCTCGCCGACTTCCAGCCGGATGTCCGACACGTCGATCGAGCCTCCGCCTTCCGCGACCAGCTCGGCGAGATCCCGCTCGATCGTCTCGCCCGAGAGATCGCGGCTCTTCGGCTTCACCTCGGGATGGAGCAGCCAAGTGGGCGCCGACTTCGGCGCATTGTGGATCGCGCCCCACGCCAGATACGTCCGAACGCGCGCGCGAGTGAGCGCCACGTAGAGCAGGCGAAGGTTCTCGGCGCGCTCTTCCTGGAGGGCCTTGTCGCGGTTCTCGGAATTGCCCGTTCCGATGTCGAGGTACGTCTCGCCGTCCTCCCCGTGGAAGAGGAAGCTCGTCTCCTTCTCGCCCCACAGGAAACCGTGCCATGCGAACGGACAGAACACCACGGGATACTCGAGCCCCTTGCTGCGGTGCATCGTCACGATCTTCACGAGGTTCTCGTCGCTCTCGAGCCGCAGCAGTCGATCGTCGTCCTCGGCGAGCATGTCTTCGTTACCGCTGCGATCGGAGAGCCACTGCACGACGCCCTCCATGCCCGCGCCGTTGCGACGCCCCTTCGCCTGGAGCAGCTCGGCGATGTGGAGGAGATTCGTGAGACGTCGCTCTCCGTCGCGATATGCGAGCAGTCGCTGCGCCACGCCGAGATCCTCGACGACGGTGCGGAACATCCGAATGAACCCGCGATCGCGCCAGATCCCGTGGAACTCGTGGAACCGCTCGATCCACTCCACCCATCGCTTCTCGTCCTCGGCGAGCGCGAACAGCTCGTCGCCGCGAATGCCGATCAGGTCGGTCGCGAGAGCGGAGCGCACCAGGTTCTCCCGGGACGGTTCGACCACCGCGAGAAGGACGCGCTCGAGCTCGTTCGCCTCCGGAGAGGAGAACACGTCTTCCTGCGCGTGCTGCACGCTCGGCACGCCGAGCTGAAGCAGCGCATCGCGGACGGCTCGACCGTGTCGGTGGGTGCGGACGAGAACGGCGATGTCGCCACCCGCGAGCGGTCGATCCCCGATGAGGGCTCGCCCTTCGCCGGCGAGCGTGAGCAGCCGCGAGATCTCGGCCGCCGTCGCCGTGGAGCACGCGGTGACGGCATCATCGACCGACCAGCTCCGGTTCTCTTCTGTCGGCCGCACGCGCCAGATCCGCATCGGCGCGCCTTCGACGCCGTCCTCGAGCAGCTCGTCGGGCGGACGCTCGGCCGCGCGCGCACGGAGAAACGGAATACCCTCGTGAAGGAACGGATCCTCCGAGCGAGCGAAGATCGTGTTGACGGCCTCGATCAGACGAGGATTCGACCGCCAGTTGACGTCGAGCGTGAACTGTCGATCCGCGCCGGCCCGCGCTTCGAGATACGCGAAGATGTCGGCGCCTCGGAAGCTGTAGATCGCCTGCTTCGGATCGCCGACGAGGAACACCGGGTTGTCGTGCCCACCGTAGATGCGATCGAACACCTCGTACTGGACGGGGTCGGTATCCTGGAACTCGTCGATCAGCGCCGCGCGATACCGCCCGCGAATCGAAGTCGCCAGCCGCTCGCCCCGGCCCTCCCCGGCTCGAAGCGCGCGCAACAGGTTCACGACCAGATCGTCGAACGTCTGGACGCGGTTCGCACGATTGCGGCATTCGATCTCGTCGCGTCCCCAGCCGAGCAGCCGCTCCTTCATCGACACGAGCCGCGCGTCGAACATCTGCGAGACCGTTCGTGTCGCATCGAGAAGCTCCTCGGCGAGCCCGAAGAACTCGTGCTTCGGCGGGATGCACTTCTGCTTCGTGCCTTCCACGATCTTCGACTCGGTGAACTTCTCGAAGCGCGAGTCCTTCTCCACGATCTTGAAGGAAGGCTCGTCGGTCGCGAAGACCGCCTCGACCTGATCGAACCACCCGCCGAGATAGCGCGCAGCGTACTTGCCTCCGTGAAGCGATGCACTCTCCGAGACGAGTGTGCGCACGTCGTCGCCATGCTCGCGCCAGCATCGGCGCGCCTCCCGATACGCCTTCTTCAGTCGCGCTTCAGCCTCGGCGAGCGGACCGTCGCTTCCCTCGCCCAGGATCTGGAGATCGGGTTTCCCGAGATACGGCAGCAGGAAGCCGCACAGGCCTTCCGGGGAGACGGCCGAGTCGAGCAGGAAGCGCACGAACATCGGCGAGACCTCGTGCATCTCGCGCCGCCAGAAGTCGTCGACGACCTCCTGCGCGGTGTCGCGCGGATCGGCGACGATCTCGGTTTCGAACGGCATCGCGCTCTCGAACGCACCGTCGACGAGCACACGCTGGCAGAAACCGTGGATCGTGAAGATCGCCGCTTCGTCGAAGGCACGGAGTGCGCGCTGCACCTTGTCGAGGGCACCCGGCCGGTCTTCCAGCCGGTCGATCAGAGGGCCGAGGAACGCGTCGTCGGTCGGATCTCCGCGGAGCGCTCGCTCGGCGTCGACCAGCCGACGACGGATTCGATCGCGCAGCTCTTCCGTCGCGGCGATCGTGTACGTCACCACCAGGATCTCGTCGACACGGCAATCCGTCTCGAGGACGAGCCTCAGGTAGAGCCCCGTGATCGTGTACGTCTTTCCGGTACCGGCACTCGCTTCGATCAGGCTCGTGCCTTCGAGCGGCGCCGCCAGCGCGTCGAGTCGGGTGATGGAATCCGCCTGGTCGATCACGATCCGCCTCCTCCCTCGCCGACGTCTTCTCCGTGATCGAGGATCGCACCGTAGACCGATTCGGAAAGCTCGCGGAACTCGGCGGTTCCGACCGGATTGCTCCCGCGATACACGAGCCGGCAGTAGGGATTGACGCCCTCGGGGCTCATGCCGTCCTTGTGATAGACCTTCCAGGCGCGGATGCGCGCGTCCCCCTCGCCCCGCTTTCGAAGCGTCGACGCGTAGGCGTACGACGATCGCGCGAAGAGCGGCAACGGCTCGTGAAGGCCACGCCAGTAGAGACCGAGCAACGATCGGAGCCTCTCGCGCGCGTCGTCGACCGCGCGATAAACCCGCGTCCCGTCGGCGTGGATCCATCGCGTCTCGTGGGCAATCCCCGGAGGTGCGATCGAGCACAGCACGAGATGCCGGATCCACGTGCTCGTGCGGTCGCGCCCCTGCGTCGGCCCGGGTCGATACGCCACCAGCCCCCGCGAGGTGACGCCCGCCAGGCGTCCGACCAGCCTGAGGTCGCCGAACACCAGATCGATCTCGAGCGGGTCGCGCGGCTCCGTGCCGGCAAGCGCCGAGTCGAGCTGCGCGCCGAAGCGCTGCACGGTCTCGACCTCGCTCTCGAAGAGCGCGGCCCCGACGCCGCCGTGCGGCAGCACGCCTCGCGCGCGCGCCAGCGGGAGCAGCTCGCCGATCGGCTCGCCGGCCGATCGCAGCATGAGCAGATCCTCTCGGAGATCCTCACCTTCGAAGCGGTCGAGCTCGAACGGCTCGCGGGTCTCGAGCAGCCCCTCGCCACGATCGAGGTACAGACGCATGCGGCGCTGCACGAGGAAGCGCACCGGATGCGCGAAGAAGCGCACGAGATGCTCGAGCGGAACCGTCTTCCACTCTTCACCCGCCTCGGGAAGCGGCTCCGCGAGGAACGGCGTGGCCGCCCCTTCGCCGCGACCGGCGAGGGCGCTCGCCTGGCACTGCTCCCTCGAGTAGCTGAAGAGCTCGGGATACTCGCCCGTGAAGTAACGCCGGCTGAACGCCTGCAGCGGATGCCGCGTCACGACCTGCCGCGTCACCAGGTTCGCCTCGGGATCCTCGGCCGGATGGAAGCCACGCTCGATCGCATCGAGCAGCTCGCTCACGACCACGGACGGCGGGATCGGGTTGTTGTCGCGGATGCTCTGTCCGACGTGGCTGATGTAGAGCACGCTCCGCGCCGACAGGATCGCCTCGAGGAAGAGGTAGCGATCGTCGTCCCGGCCGGAACGGTCGCCCGGACGCCAGTCGCGACCCATGCGGTCGAAACCGTGCGGCCGTCGCGTCCGGGGATAGCGCGCATCGTCGAGCCCGATGAGGCACACGACCTCGAACGGGATGCTCCGCATCGGCATCATGGCGCAGAAGGTCACGTCGCCGCCAAGGAAGCCCGCAGCGGGGTCGGGGCGACCGAGCGAGCGGCGCAGGTGCGCCAGGATCGAATCGAGCGGAACGTCGCGCTCGAAGCCGGCGAGCGACGTCACGTGCTCGAGGTCACCGATCCCTTCGCGGAGCTTGCGCGCGTCGTTCGACTCGTCGTCGGATGGATCGAGGAAGCGTTCCACCGCGTCGCGGAGGGTCTCGCACCAGGCCGCGGGCGACCGCTCGGTGCGCACGTCTTCCGCGAGCGCGAACAGCGATTCCGCAAACGTCTGCAGGCGTCCGAGCACGCGGGCGCGCCCTCCCTCGATCTCGTCATAGGGAAGGATGCCGTCGAACATCGCGTGACGCCGGCCGGGAAGCGCGTAGCCGAGCAGCATCCGGTCGAGCCCGGCGCGCCAGGTGTGCTCGCGCGTCTCGGGCAGGCCGAGATTCTCCCGCGTCGTCTCGTCGATACCCCAGCGGATCCCGGTATCGCGGATCCATCGGCGAACGATCTCGAGGTCGTCGTCCACGAAGCCGAACCGCCGTCGCACGGCCGTCGACTCGAGAAGCCCCACCGTGCGGTTCGCGTCGAAGCGGCTGCCGAGCACGTCCAGGATCTCGAAGAACACGTCGACGAGCGGGCTCGCGGTGCGCGGGCTGCGGTCCGCGAGCGTGTACGGGATGCGGCGCGCGTCGTCCTGCACCGTTCCGAACACGGCCTCGATGTAGGGCGCGTACGCCTCGATGTCCGGCGTCATCACCACGACGTCCGAAGGCCGCAGATCGGGACGCCGCCGGAAGAGATCGAGCAGCCGATCGTACAGCACCTCGACCTCACGCATCGGTCCGTGGCACGAGTGCACCTGGATCGAGTCGTCGTCGCTCGCCACCGGCGTGCTCGGATGCCCCTCGTCGCCGCGGTTGCGCAGATCGAGGATGTCCGACTGCACCGCGCCGAGCAGCGTCTGCTCGTCCGGTTCCTCGAAGTGCTCCTCCTCGACCTTGCCGTCGCAGGAGATCACCTTGTCGATGAAATCCCGGCCGAGGAGTCCCATGGAGGCGAGGAGCGCGTTCCCGGTCTCGAGGTGATGCTCGTCCGCGTCGACGCCGCGCCGCGCGATCGTACGGTCGGACACGATCTCGCCCCAGTACTGCCGGCTCGGGTTCAGCAGGAACAGGTGCACGTCGACGAAGTGGCCGATCGCCTCGAACAGGTCGACGTACACCGGCGCCAGCGCCGGAATCCCGAAGAGCGACACGCGCCCCGGAAGGCCGGGCGGTCGATCGCCGGCTTCGGCCGCCGCCGCGAGACGCCCGAGGAACTCCCGGTGCAGCCGCACGCGATGGTACGCGCCGCTCTCGCCCCCGCCGTTTCCGGAATCGGAGCCGGCCCCGGACATACCGGCCAGATCCCGCCACAGCAGGGCCTGCCAGTGGTCTTCCTCGCCGCGCTCGAATCCCTCGATCCAGTCGGGTCGGTACACGAGGTACCGGTCGAAGACGTCCGCGATACGCCAGGCCAGATCGTAGTGCGAAGCGTCGTCCTCGGCTTCGATGTACGCGTGAAGATCCTGGTACGCCGCCTCGGAGGGCAGGTCGGGGAACCGCCCGAGCAGGCGCCAAGTGAGCACCGCCGGGTCGAAGGGGGACGTTTCGGGAACTTCGGGGATCACCGTTCGGAACACGTCCCACAGGAACGCCGCCGGGAACGGGAAGCGCAGGTTCGCACAGACGCCGAGCGACTCGGCCAGCCGCAGCGAGATCCATCGCGCCATGCCGGCATTCTGGACGAGGACGACCTCGGGCTCGAGCGGTGCTCCGGCCGGCTCGCGGATCACGTCCGCGAGACGTCCCGCGAGACGTTCGAGTCGATTGCCGTGGTGGACGATCAGCACGCCGGATCCCCGAAGTCGAAAGGAGGCCCCGAAAGAAGGCAAAAAGGCACGCACGACCCGCCGCCAACGCGCCGGGGACACCGAGTCCGCACCTGAGAACCGTGAGGCTTCGCCGGGGATCTCCACTCCCCGGGAAGCACCGCCGAGTGCCGATCCTAGCCGCACCACCCCCCGGCGTCAATGCGCCGGAAACAATCGACCGGGACCCCGCCCAGGTGAACCGATCCGGCCGGCGGACGGAAGGCGCCGCGCCCCTACTTCTTGCCGCGAATCAGACCCGCGTGGACGATCCCGACCCAGGTATCCGGCGGCAGGAAACCCTGTCCCCAGACCTCGTCGTACTCCTTCGTCGGCTTCGCGGCGATGATCTCCGGCTGCGACTTGCCCTCGTCGATCATCTTCTGGATTCGATCGCGCACGACGACCAGCATGTCGTGGAACTCGCGCAGCTCGTCGGGGCCGCACATCGGCCCGTGCCCGGGGATGATCTTCGTCGTGGGCCGAGTCCGTTCGAGTGCGATCTTCGCGCCCGCGATCACGCCGTTGATGTTGCCGCCGCTGCTCGGATCGATGAACGGGTACAGCTTGTTGAAGAACGTGTCGCCCATATGGAGAACGTCGGAGCCCTTGAAGTGGATCACCGAATCCCCGTCGGTATGGGCATTCGGCACGTGATAGACCTCGATGTCCTCGCCGTTGAAGTGGAGGTTGAGGCTCCGGTACGTGATCACGGGGAGCGCGCCCTTGGGCGAGGCCGGGACCGTACGGTTGAACGACTCGAGGAACTGCTCGCTTCCCATGCGGGCGCGCACGTTCTCGTGGGCCAGGATGATCGCTCCGTCGGCGGCGAAGCTCTCGTTCCCGCCGGTGTGATCCCCGTGCCAGTGCGTGTTCAGGACGAACTTCACCGGCTGATCCGTGAGCTTGGCGATCGCGTCCTTGATCTTCTGGGAGATCGGCGCGTAGTGATCGTCGACGAGCAGCACGCCGTCCTCGCCCACCGACAAGGCCATGTTCCCTCCTCGAGCCGCCATCAGGAGCGTCAGCGTGTCGTTGATCTTCGTCGGCTCGACGACGACCCCCCTCCAGATGTCCTCGCCCTGGGCATGGACGCGGTTCGCCGCCGCGAGCAGCAAGAAGATCGAAAGGAGGCTGAACAGAAAGCGCGAGGGCGTGAAGCTCATCGGTGGGACTCCTGGTCTGGTCCGGGATTTCGTCGAGGCGGGAGCGAACGGAACCGCACCGGGATTATTCGAACCGGCCCGGCGTGCTGCAAGGAGAATCTACGACGTCGGCGCGCTAGGCTTCCACGTTGTGCGGCCAGTCGCCCAGATCCTTGGCGGTTCGCGCGCCGCGGCCGCGGAGCGATCGTTCGGTCTCGGCGTACCCGTGGCGGATCGCCCAGTCGAGCGGCGTGCCGCCGTTGCATCCGCTGTTGATGTCCGCGCCGGCCGTGATCAGCGCCTCGAGGATCGAGTCCTCGGCGCCGACCATCGCGGCGAGGTGGAGCGCCCGCGGACCGTACGTCGCGTGGTCGCAGGGCTCGTCGACGCTCGCGCCCCGGTCAAGCAGCCACCGCACGGCCTCGGCTCGCTCGCCGGCAATCGCCCGGTGCAGGAGCGTCCGGCCGGCGTCGTCCTTCGACTCGATGTCGGCTCCCGCGTCGACCGCCGCCGCGAGCGTATCGATCCGCCCGAGGGCCGACGCGTCGTGGAGCGAGAGCGTGGCGCCCTTCGAAAGGAGCCAGTCCACGATCCTCTCCTGGCCGTAGTTCGCCGCGGTGCCGACGAGGAACGTCAGGTCTTCGGGATTCTCGCCACCGCCTTCGAGCAGCTCTTGCGCGCGATCCAGGTCTCCGTAGCGGCACGCCGAGCACAGGTCGAGCTTGCCGCCGCGCGCGACCAGGAGCTTCGCGATCTCGTCCCGGCACTCGTTGCAGGCGAGGCCGAGCGGCGAGGGCCACCCGGCGTGCGTCGCGTTCGGATCGTCTCCGGCATCGAGACGCGAGCGCACGGAGTCGATCGACCCGAGCTCGACCGCGGCGATCAGCGAGTGCCGAGCCGCGTTCTCGAGCAGATGCCGCGTCATCTCCTCGTGGGCACCGAACTCCGCCCACCCCCAGGCCGTCGCCTGGTACTGTCGATCGAGGAGGTTCGGGTCGGCGCCCCTGGCGAGAAGGAAGTCGACGAGTCGCCGGCTGTCGTTGCCCGCGGCCCAGTGAAGCGCCGACGCGAAGTACGGCATGCCGTTGATGTCGGCGCCGCGGGCGAGCAGCTCCTCGAAGATCTCGTCCTCGCGGTCGTGCATCGCGGCATAGACGAGGGCCTCGTCGAGGATCTCCTGCGGATCGTCCGAGGTTCCCCACTCGAGGAACTCGTCGTGCGGTCGGTAGAAGACGCGCTCGGTCCCGGCCTCGGGCCGAAGCCCGCCGTCGTCATCAAAGAACGTACGGACGAGATCGAGGCGCCCGAGGGCCGCGGCACTGCGAAGGTTGAGCGGCGTGATCCGCGCCGCGGCAAGACGCTCCGAAGCCTGGCGACATCCGTAGACGAGCGCGTGGGCGAGCGGGGTTCCACCGGCGGCGCCGCCGTCGACGCTTCCGACCACGTCGGTCCTGGCGCCCGCCTCGAGAAGCACGTCGACCACGCCGACGTGGTTCAGGCTCGCCGCGAAGTGCAGCGCCGTGTCGAAGCCGTCGTTGCGCAGATCGGGGTTCATGCCCGCGCGCAAGAGCACTCGCGCGAGCTCCGGCGCGTGCTCGTGTCGAAGCGTGGCCGACCCGGCCACGTGATGCATCAGCGTGTACTGATCGTCGTGGACGTGGGTGGTGGGG
>CAZQZX010000106.1:0-21791 GCA_964597885.1 uncultured Planctomycetota bacterium | reverse complement strand
CAGATCGACCGCGTGGTTGCCGACGCCGTGCACGCAAAGCACGCGGATCGTCTGGCTCCCCGAGCCGCTTTCCGGTCGGATGATGAGGTCTTTCGCGCTCGGCCGCTCGATCACGAACTCGTGATCGACGGTCGCAGGAACGCTGCTGCCGCCCCCGCCTCCGCCGCCGCGCGCGCCCTCGGGCGGTTGGACCGGTTCGGTCGCGGCCTTGACGATCGCGGTCGCGGTGTCGGTGATCTTCTGAAGCTTCCGGATCGCGGTCACCGGGCCCCCGGATCCCATCGCGGCGATCACCTCGTTCATGTCCTCGATGAACGACTGGTACTGCGCCGTTCGCGCCTCGAAGCTCTCGAGAATGCTGCCGACGTAGTTCGCGGTGAGGGCGTTCATCGCCATCTGCGCTTCGTTCGCCTGCTCCTCTCTCGCCTGCATCGACCGCGTGATATCCCGGAGCGCCTTGCGAGCGTCCCGATACGATTTCTGGACTACGTCGTTCGTGGGCATGGCCGTCACCTGGATTCCTTATAGACGGCGTACGCACCGCGCGCCGCCGTGATGATCGTCGTGAGGTTCGAAACGCTGAGGTCGGGATCGACGCGGCCCGTTTCGACCGCCGTCTCCAGCCGATCGAGACGCACGCGCGTCTGCCGGATCAACGTCACGTAGGATTCGATCGCGTCCCGAAGCGCGATCAGCTCGACTCTCGTGCTACGGGCCTCGTCGAAGTGCGCGACCGCTTCGTCACGGAGCGATTTCAGAACGACGAGCGTCTCGGCCGAGATCGCGTTGCCTTCCGCCGGCTCGACAGCCAGGAGGTCCTCATCTTTCGTGTCGAAGAGCTGCGCTCGCGCGGCGTTGATGTCGCCAATGATGTCGAGCATCGGCCCGTCGTCGGTGACTTCGAGGCCGTCCGCGAGGACAAAGATCCGCCGGACGCGGTTGATGCCGTCGGTGACGTGCTGGTCGTATTCGTTCTCGAGGAGCGCGCTCTCGGCATCCCAGAGGTCTTTGGCGTCGGCGATCAGCAGATCGAAGAACTTCGCATTCGGTTCGCGAGCCGCCAGCACCGCCTGCCGAAACCGCTTCTTCGCGAGCTCCTTCTCGATGATCGCGATCACCGGCTCGAGCGCCTTCACGTACGGCACCGCCTCCCCCGCCGCCGAGACGACAGCCGAGATCGGAACCGACTGCAGGCTGCCGAGCAATCCCGAAACGGCGTCGGAAAGCTCGCCGGCGCTGCGGTTGTCGGCGAGCGCCGCGAGCGCTTCGTTGTACTTGGAGGCGACCTCCCAGGCGGCCAGGCGCACCGCGACGGCATCGGCGGTTTCGCCGGGGTCGGCCACGCCCGAGGGGTCGAAGGCAATGCCGAGCGGGCCGTCTTCCCGCGGGTCGCGCTCGCCGCTACGGACTTCGGCGGCGGCGACGGCGGCCGCGAGCTCGGCGTGCTTGCGCTGGATGGTGTGGTATCCGAGGACGACGTCCTCGCCGACGTCGCGGACGCGGTTGAAGGCTTCGGTGTAGGCGCTGAGCTCCGCGCGCGGGGTGGACTTGCAGCCGATGAGGGTGCAGGCGGCGACGAGGAGCATCGGCAGCAGTGGTAACCGCAGCCCTGGTTGGTGTGGGTCGATGGTTCTACGGGTTCCAGTTATCCGAGAGAGCACGAGGTGACCTCCTTCAGATCGTGTGCAGCGCTCGCCAGCCCGGCAGTTCTGGCAGGCATACGCAACAGCAGCACAACATGGGTCCGCGGGTCGCCCTTTCGCCCGCAGACTTTGAGATTCTCCGACAGCAATGACGCCGATGGTAAGGGCGCGCTAGAGGGTGCGTCAATAGCGGCTGGCTCGGCGATTCGTAGTCGCTAGGCGCGCTGCTACCTAGCTGAACGATGGCATTTGAGTACTCATCACACCCGCCCTCGCCCACAGGATCACAAAGCCCGAGAGGACACATGCGCTCTACCGCCAGAGAACACGCATTTGACTAGTAGCCCCGCCGGCATGGGCTATTCGAACTTGATGGTCTTCTCGCCATGGATCATGACTGGAGGCATATCCTTCGGAGAGATCCGAATCTCCTCCGCTCCTTGAGGAACCTTGATGGTAAACTCGTCTTGCTCCATTCCACCCTCAATCGCGAAGACGACCGTCTCTCTAGTTTTCCCCTTCTTGTCAATCCAATCGCCCTGATACAGTCGCGTGTACGGCGTCCGTTGACGAATCGTCAACCGCCCATCTTCGATCTCGTAGGCGATCTTAGAAGGATCTTGGGCAAAGCGCGCGCTGTACTTTCCGGGGCGGCTCCAGTACTCAAACCAGTCCATCTGAGCGAAGGTCTCCGGATCGCTTACTTTCAGTTCTCGGCGCTCCGACATCCCGGTGTCGTACCTGACCGCGAGTGTTCTCTTCACTTCCTGAATATCACCTAGGCTCGCAGCAGGATTAGGCGATCTTATCCAATCCCAGGTCGGACCCGATGGCGTCTCCAGCACGATCGTCGCGAGCCCCGTGATACCGTGGCCCAGCCTGGAAGTTTGGCCCAGGCCTAGTTTCCCGCTCCGGACTTGCTTCAACCGGTCCTGCTTGTCGCGCTCCCAGGCGGCGACATCTAGAAGCAGGTTCCCCACCAGGTACTCCAGCTCAGATCCCTCCGGATCGCTCATGGCAAATCCGCGCCCGCTCAAGTCCCCTGGCGCCACGGACCACAACCGCGCCCTGAGATCCCTCGGAGCACGGCGCGATTTCGCATTCGCTCGATGCAAGGGAAACTCAACCACAATCGCCGAGGGATCACTTCCGAGGACACGACGGAGTGCTGTTGCCGCCTCTGTACCTCTCGCTTTCTCGTAGATCAAGTATTGCTGGAACTCTATGTCGTCATCATTCGGCCCATTAGGCAACGCCGACCCGGTCTTCGCAGGCGGCCTCCAGGACACGTCTTTCGCGTGCTCGATCAGCCCAAGCCCTGCAAATACAAACTGCCCTGGAAGCTCGAAGATCCGGCGCGCGTCCCTCTCGCTAGGCTCCCTCGCCGCAACCGAGATCGCACGCGTTCCTAGGATCGCTACGATCGTGATTGAGAAGACCAAGATCGCAAAGGCACACGTAGAGACCCTTCTCATGAGATCTACTCCCCTTCGCTAACGACTTCATTGCCGACGACGAGCTTTCGCGCGGCTTCTGAATGCTCGAACTTGAGAACTCCTTCGCGAAACATGTCGCTTTGCACAGGCTTCATGCGAACTCTAATCGCGCTTGTACCGTCTCGGATCAGGACAACCAACGTATTCCCGTTGACGAAGAAATCACCACCCTCGACTCTCAGCTCCCCGGCCCCCGGGGTAATGTACGGAAACAGTTCAATGTCTTTTCCACGGTCGTCGACGACGTTGAAGCGGGCGACATAGTAGTCCTGCTTGGCGAGATTATAGAGCACGATGACGCTGCCAAGCACAAGGGCGGCCGCCCCGCCAGTTGCGAACGCAAAACCCGGCAATTGCATCTTGAACTGCGTGCTCGCGATCGCGCCAAAGAGCGTCGCGGGTATCGTCGAAGCGAGGAGCAGAAGCACGACCCTCGCGGTCGGCGAGTACGCAGCTGTCGGCTGGAGCACGACGAAGGCGATCGTTGCAAGGGCGACAATGACAACAATCGTCTCGAGGCGTCCGTATCGCCTTGCCGGTCTACCCTCCAGAGCTTCAGATCGTCCAATCTTGGTGCCTCTAGGTTCCGACATCTATCTGTCCTCCAGTTTCCAGCGCTCGTCTCTGTGAAGACACTCGAACGGCACGCTAGAGTCGAATTCGCACGCTTGTGTTGAGAAACACGGCCGGCCGCGCAACACCGCGCGGATAGCCGCCAGCGCTATGAGATCAAGACGCTGCTCCCTTTGTCGATCCGACATTGCCCCTCCTCATGGGGCTTGATGATTCCACCCCAACGACAGCAAGTCATAGAGCTGAAAGTCTGCACCGCCCCCCCCGATCCATGGAGTCCAGCGAGGATCCGCAGTGAGGTAGGAATCTGGATCTCCAAGAATCAGATCCAGGATCGTCTCACCGACAATCGTCGATCCAACTGGGCCCAAATGGTATCCACCGAGCGTCTCGGCCTCGGCCAGCACGTAGTACCAGAGAGGTGTGTTCCCGCTCAAAATGGGTTTCTCGCCCAGGCGCTCTGCAATGCACTCTCCGGCTGGAAGCCCTTCGTCGAACCCTCGCAGCAGCGTGATCGCCGCGAGATTGAGCTCACCGTTCATATCACCAACCACGCCTGGTGGAAGACGACGGAATGGGGAAGTCACATGTGTATCGATTCTTCTGGCAAATTGCGGTTTCACGCGAGATTCGCGCGCATGCACGAAGAATCGCCAGTCGATAGTCCATCTATTGAGGAGAGGTCGAAACCCCCATAGGTTGTCTGGAAGTTCTCCTGTCCGCTCCGGAAGTTCCCGCGGAAGGAGAGGTATGTCTCGCACTTGCTCGTTCAGGCTGTAGCGCGAGCGAACGATACTATGGCCGAACCGGTATGCGGCAAGCGCAAACTCGGCCGCGATCGAAGTTGGACGTATTGGGTGCCTTATCCGTGAGCCGAGTCCCTCACCAAACAGAGCAAGGGTGCGCCGCAACCACTCCTGTCGGTCAGCATCCAGTATCCTGGGAAGGAAATCGTTAATGACGACCCACTGATAGTGCCACCTCAACGCTCGCCTCGTCTCCTCGAATGCATCGACATCCGAAGACTCGCAGCGCCGTCGAATCGCGTCTGAATCAATCAGGCGATTGTGAGCAAGAATAATCGCTAGGTGCATTTGAGACAGCATCACGTTCTCGTCATTGCGTGGATCGGCTATGATCGCTGTCCCTTGGAAGTTCCTCGGGAGGTCGAGCTCGGTGGACCGCTGCCCCGGGTAGTGATTCGCCATGTAGGGGTCTTCTCGTCCCCCGACGAGCATCCGCTCCGGAAGTCTTCGCGCATATAGGTGCGGACTCAGCCGGGGGCCTCGTCCATAGACGCCATCGAGGTCAAAAGTTGGCGTTGCCACATTCGCGTGCGGCAGCCTAGCCCCCCCCGGCGACCTTGGCCCGACCGACAGGAAAGTAAGATCGTGGGCCACAAGCTGTCCGAAGTACGTGTATCCCGCTGGCAGCCTTGACTCCCGTAGGGTTTCGCCCGCTCCGCTTACCATCTCTGCCGCGAGCTCCTGGAGCCACCGAACTTTTCCTTTCCGACTCTTTCGAGGAGGATCCTGTGGGCGAAGGTCTGGGAACATCAGATGGTAGTCGGGCCGTGGCGCGTCGACGATTGGCCCCCCGCCTGCCAATCTGCCGCCCGAGGCGCCACGCGCCCTAGCGGTCGCACTACGCATTTGAATCCGACGAACGGATCGGATCATGGTTCAGAACGAGCATCAAACGCGCGGCAAACACCTTCGTAGGATCATTCTCATCAACGGGCTCGGCGAGACGCGCATCATGCAAGGTGCCCGCTGCATCGACCTCGCAGAACTCCCATTCCCGGTGACACCACGTCGTGAGAAGGTCATGGTAGTAGTAGATGGCCTCGTCATTCGCCAGGTTCGCCAATCTAAGGTCTCGGTCCGTCCCCAATATTTCACGCCGCTTATCTGAGTATTCCTTGATCTTGGGCTCAAGTGCGCGAAGGAGAGACTCGCTCTGCAGCTTTCCCCTATCGACTTCGATTTGTACCGGATCTGCGTCCCAATGCGCCGGATGTCCTATCGTATCGCCCTGCCTCAGCAGGAGCCTATCCATGAACTTCAGAAGTATGCTCTCCCTCCGCGGCGCCCGATTGTCGAGGCCACGATACGTAAGATCGTCGATTCGGAAGACGACGGATACTTTCCCATTGACGAGATTCGACAAGAGACTGACCCTCCTTTTGGTTCGATCACATACGAATCGGTCGACACGAGCAACGACCTAGAAGGCATCAATGCTTCTAACGCACCGAAAACCTGTATCCAAGAAGCGATAGTGCTTACTGGCTATCGAACGATTGCTCAACCCGTAATTGCGTGCGGCCTCCTCCGGCGTAATGCATGACAGCCCGACCCTATATCGCGACCCCCAAGCTGGGCGAAGCTTTCCGTCCGTTTCCTCGCAAGGAACTGAGTTCGTCCACTCCCAAACGTTTCCAATTCCGTCTTGAAGACCGTTGATCGCGTCCTCGATGGGATTCTGCCCCACTGGGTGAATGTTTTTGACGTACCACGCGAGCCGGCGCTGTGCGTCTACTCTCTCTTCTCCAGGTACACTCCTGGGGGGGGGCTCCTTGTCGAGGTTAGCCCTCGCCAGCTTGGCCGGGTCGCCATCCCGCCATGGAAGCGAGTTGCCGGCCAGCCCGCGAACTGCAACTTCCCATTCCGCAACAGTCGGTAAGCGCATGCCTCGCCACTCCGCGAACGCCTGAGCCTCTTGATGCGTCACATCGGTAACAGGCATCCGGTCCCATTCGAGCGTCCGATCCCCCGCGTCAACTCCCCAGTGCCTCGGAGGGTCGCGCTCGGTAACCTCTAGGTACTTGGCATACTCACCATTGGTCACTGGTGCTGCGTCAATCCAGAACGGTGAGACTTGATGCAGCGTGCTACGGCGGCGGTTACCCTTGTCACCGAATATGACCTCCTCAACACGGTATGCTCCCCCTTCGACACGGATTACGCCGGCGCGATCCTCTTGACTCCAGTCGCGCAGCCAAACCTCCAGTCGGAATGTTCTTGAAACGCCATCGATCTCGCGAAAGAGATGAGAGAAGCGCGATTGTTCATCAAGGATGGCGAACCTGTAGAATCCAGAACGAATGGCCACCGGTTCCTCGAGCACGGAATCCAGGGCCTCGGGCGCACCGATTTCTTCTGTCAGTGGGTCGACTGTCGACACAAAGACCTTGGGCGCCGTCACGAGTGGCGATCTCCAGGTCAGTTCAACCGTTGGAAGGGCAATCTGCATCAGTTCCTGAGTGAAGCGCTCGGAGAGATCTCCCGCTGCAACAAGTGCTTCGATCAACCCTTCGATCGCTCTCGAAACGCCCTTCTCGCCCTTCCCAGAATCGAGTCGTCTCTTGAGCGCAGCGAGCGCCGACCGAGCACGCTCATTCACACGGGCGCGCAAGCTGTTCGACAGGCCCAGGATCACGCCCCCAGGATCCCCGCTCTTCTCAGTGATCTCCTCAGCGCTCGCGAGCACGGCCCGAATCCTCTCCGCTGGCATCGAGTCGAATCGCGCCATGCAGTCCCGCAACTCGGTACGGACAGCCCCACGGCGCTGACTGATCATCGATACCCGATTGGCAACGAAACCGACCCAGAGCACAGCCAGCGTCAATCCACATGCGACAAGGGCAACGCGCCGACGATGGGCGAACCGCCAGAGTCGCCTTGCAAGACCTGGAGGAACCGCGACAATCGACTCGTGTCGCAAGAATCGACGTATGTCTTCGGCCATTGAGCCCGCGGACGCATAGCGATGCTCGGGTCGCTTCTCCATCGCACAATGGCAAATCGTCTCGAGATCTCGTGGGATGTCCGAGTTTAGTCGGCGCGCGCGCACTGGCAACGTCGAAGTAATATTGCGAAGGGTTCCAGCCACGGTCGCGGCCGCAAAAGGGCGCTGCCTCGTGAGCAGTTCATAGAAGACGACGCCGAGCGAGTAGACATCGGTTCGCCGATCAATGCAGAGCCTGTCCGCGCGCACCTGCTCTGGACTCATGTAGTTCGGAGTTCCTTCGAGCGAACCCAATTCAGTAATCGTGGGTTCGTCGACGTCCTTGGCGATACCAAAGTCGATCAGCCACGTATGCAAACCCTCGGCCACAAGAATGTTCGCGGGCTTCACGTCACGATGAATGATGCCGTTCTCGTGCGCATGAGCCAACGCCTCCGCAATGCGAAGGACAAGGGTCGCGGCAATCTCCGGAAAGCTCCGATGGCGGAGCTCCTTACAGAGGACCGAACGCTCCTGCGGTCGGCCCCCTGCTTGTGCAACTACCCACCTCAGTTCACGGGCGAGATTCTGAGCGTCAACATAGTCCATGACAATGTAACGGCGCCCGAGGTCCTCGCCCATGTCACGTATCCGGACGATTCCCGGATGGTTCAGTTTCGCCGCCGCCAGTCCCTCGCGGCCGAAACGCGCCCCTGGTAGGCCACTCGACGAGAACCGATTCGCGAACACCTTCAGCGCAACCGTGTCCCCTGTACTTGTGTCCGTGGCTCGGAATAGGACTCCGCTTCCGCCCTCGTCAATGCGCTCCTCAAGACGGTAGGGCCCGACCTTCTCGTGAACTCCAGCCGACCAGGTGCCTTCTTTACTGGCTGCGACGCGAGAAGCCTCACCTGTTGGCGCCAAGAGCGCCGGCGCCGAATCATGCTCTTGAAGCAAGCCCTCCACCTGGCGACGCATCGCGAGGTCGCCACCGCATTCCTTTGACACGTACGAGTCTCGCGCTTCGCCCTCGAGTTCGATCGCTTGCGCGAAGATTCGTTTCAGTTCCTCCCAACGCTCAGTCATCGCGCATCTCTCGGAGAAGCCAGGCCCGGGCAAAGCTCCACGTCCGCTCGGCAGATCGAAGCGGAATCCCCAGTACGGCCGATACCTCCCGCATCGTCAGCCCGCCAAACCACAACCCCTCAACGATTTTGGCTGCACTCGGGTCTCGCACTTGCAGTCGATTCAACGCTTCATCAAGCTCGAGCACGTCGAGCCCACCTCTCTCGACTCTTGCGACCAGACATTCCAGTGCGACCCTCTCCCCATTCAGCGTCCGCTTCCGCGCCCGCTTGGCGCGCACGTGATCTACAATGATCGATCGCATCGCCTTTGTAGCTACCGCTAGGAAATGGGCACGACAGTTCCATCGATCACGCTTCTCCATCCGCAAGAAAAGCTCATTGACAAGCGCAGTGGGTCGAAGCGTTTCCTCGCGCCCACGCAACTCCCCACTCGCGATCTTCTTGAGCCGCGGATAGAGAAGCGAGAAGAGGCGCGGGGTTACCCCGGGATCTCTTGCCTCAAGACCGCAGAGCCATTGTGTAATTTCATCTTCATTTGCCGGCTGCATCGATACGCCCCCCAGCACTCCCAAATGGAAACCATGTTCGCGGAACGGGTCACATCCGGTCTCCACCAATGACTTACGCATTCAGCACTGCGACACCGCCAGAATATACGTCTTCGACCGAAAAGAACTTGGCGGGCTTCGACGCAACAAAACGTGATACGTGAGCGACGTCACAGCATTGCGAGGCGTCGTGGCATGTTGCCACACTTCGACCCTCCAAAGTCGAAGTCACCAATGGGCTCATAGAACCCGAAGGTGGATAAGGGGAAGATTGGATGTCCGGCCTGCGTACGTGCTTCGCGATTTGACCATCCATCGGCCACGGGATCAATAGCTTCATTTCAACTAGCCGGCTCCGGTCAACGCCGTCGGTTGACTCGCTAACGGCTGCTCCCACGAGTGGAGACCTCAGCGCTACTAGTGCGCGGCCGAAGCGATCTGCCGGGCGGTTTCTTGGGCTGCGGCAAACCAGAATGGCTGCCGATTGAACCTGCCTTAGGGCATCGTTGCCGCGCAAGTTCACATCGAGGGGAACAAAGATTGGAGGTGTGGATGTCCAGGATTCTACTCGCAACGGTGGTTACGTTCATCTCCCTTCAGGGATGTTCGAACGTGTCCGTACGCAAGGTTCCACATCCGGACGACTATCTGGAGAAAGAGCGTACGAAGATCCAGCGCAAAGCAGACCGCATGCATGGGTTTCGCTACTACCTTCCCCGGGCCTACGTTGCAGTCAAGAAGCGGTATCCCGTCGGCATCGAAACACATCTTGTTACCGGGAAGGTCTGCGAGGGAATCGTAGAGCTCGATTCCGTACCAAAGGCGCTCGCGGAGCACGTCGTGGGAGAGGAGATCCGGATCCCGTGGGCACAAGTCGCAGGATACGCGAGCGAGACTCCCTCGTCAGCACAGGCCGGCGATGGAACGAGCAAGAAGGATATCAGCGACAAAGGCACCTCCGAGAAGGAGAAGGAGAAGGAGAAGGAGAAGGAGAAGGAGAAGGAGAAGGAGAAGGACGAGACCAAAGACGAAGGCGAGGGTAGCGAGAAGGGCAAGGGGATCAGTACAGCTGGCGCGAGCCTCACCGGTGGAATCGCGGGGTTCAAGAGTCTGATCCCGAATGACGTCTCTCCGAAGCTCGACGTGTCGGAGTACTATGACGTCATCTACCTGCCCGATTATCGCGAGCAGTACGTGATCAAGGCCGATGGCAACCTTGGAAATGCGGTCGCTGAGGCGGGCTTGCGCTACGGCTGGATGCTCGAGAACGCTCGATTGTCCGAAGACAACAGCGATATCGCCAAGTTCGTCTTCTCTGAAATTCAGGAGTTCTCCAGGATCGCCCGCAAAGCCATTGAGTTGAAGCTGGCCCCGGAATCTGTCGCCACTGACCTGATGACGGGGGGGGCCATGCAGCCATCGGCGCAAGCTCTCAGCACACCTATGCCCCCGGATGGGTCCAAAGTCACGATTCGTCTGCATCTAGTCCGCATTGCCAACGTCGGGATCCATCCGGTTGCAAAGCCGGAAGAGCTCGCAGTGTTGGCGAAAGATCCCGTCCACATTAACACGCTTCCAGTTCGCTACTCCTATTCGACCGAGATCTACGCTGAGCCCCTCTCGAAGAGACCGACCGCGTCGGCACCGTTGAGCAGCAGCGGTCCGCTTCCCAGGATCGAACCTGGCAGCGGAGGTACTCAGCCGAGCCCGTCGACCGGGAGCGAAGGAGTAGGAGGCTCATCAGAGTGATCCGTCCACCGCGCGATCAGGGGTCAAGAGAGCCAGGGCGTATGGAAAGGCTACGGCTCTCCGCTCCCCCACCTCTATCGCTCGAGGATGAGCGGGTTCGCCAGCTCATCGAGCGCAAGTGGACGCTCGTCGAGCGACTGTTCGGAATCCCAAACGTAGCCGGCGTTGGTGTCGGGCACCGTATCATCGAGCGGGAAGGCACAGTCCGCGACGAGCCGGTGATACGCATCTACGTCTCGCGCAAGTATCGCTCGGCAAGCGTGCTCCGGCGTCGTCGATTGCCAGACCTCCGCAGGCTGCCATGGCTGCCGGACGAGATCGATGTTGTACAGGGCCGTCCGTTTGCTCAAACGCGCCGGCGCCTCGAGAACGCGGCGCCACCGCCCCATGGCGCACCGCTAACCGGAGGCTCCAGCGTCGGATTGCGGGGGCAGTCGAACTCCTCGGGGACGGCTGGTTTGGTCTGCCGTGACGATCGCGACGGCGGGCGGCCCGTCCTTCTCTCCGCCTGGCACGTCCTTGGCGGCGGCCGAACGCAGATCCAGGCCGGCGCTGAAGTCGTCTCGCCTGCGCCGATCTACACCGAGAGCGCACGTCGCGTCGGTCAGCTCAAGCGCTGGGCATACGGCGGCACCGTTGACGCGGCGATCGCCTCCATCGATGATCCAATGGCGGCGAGAATTGGAGAGTTGCCCGGTCACAGGGTAAGGGGACTACGCGATGTACTCCGAGAAGGGAGCCCGCCGAAGTGGTTCAAGTACGGGGCATTCTCCCACTGGACAAGCGCCTATCTTTGGGATGCCGACTATTCCGCGACATACATCGTCGGGCCACCCGGGCGTCGTGGCAGGCTCTCCCTGCATGGTCTATTCATGCTCGGGGCATTCGCTGACGAGGACGGCAATGTAAGGGAGGTGAGCCGAGGAGGCGACTCCGGCGCGGTCTGGGTCGACAACGACGTACGCGTTCTCGGGCTCCACGTCGGCGGCGACCGCGACGACGACACTAGCACCGAGTACGCGCTCGTCTGCCCGGCCACTAGTATCCTGGGCGCGCTCGGAATCAGCGTCGAGGGAGCATGACACCGTACGCTCCGTCAAGGCGTCGCCACCAGCTTGCCGTGAGCCATGGCATCCGGCTTCAAGGCGCGATCGGATACGTAACGCCGGCGGCGAAACTCGTGGACAGAAGGGCAGACGGGTTTTGGAGTACGGCACGCCGCGCGCCATCAAATGGCGAGCGCGTGGCGCGTGCGAGCGGCACGGCAAACCCCCGTGATTGATTCGAGGAGGATGGACCGCGACCCCAGCTCACGACGAAGCAAGGCAGCATCTCCTCAAGTTTCTCTCGATCCCATGGAGCGTGCGTTCTCTCCTTTAGTCCCCCTCTTCCCGCGCGAACTCCGCGAGCGCACGTGGAACGACGCCCACGCCGACCTACTGCTCGATTACTACGAGTCGCAGGTCACGATCACCAGCACGCTCGGCCGCGCGTGGCTCGTTGCGTGCTTCACGCTGCGCACGATCGTGCTCGTCCTCCAGTGCTGGCGCGAGTGGGGTATCTCGAAGCTACTGCCGGCGCCGCTGCGACGCTGGTGGATGGGCGGCTAGGCTGACGGCGCCTGGTGCCACACTACCCGGCCACCGAGCAAGCCGGCGCCATGCTCGGCGAGCTCGTCGGATGGGCGCGCGTGCGATATCGGATGGCGAGGGAGCGGGGGTGACATTCTGTCAGCGCCAAGACTCCTCCTCCCGACAAACTACGTGCCCCATGTGCCCAATTGGCAGGAGCTTATGCAGATCCAAGTGCAATATCCTGCCAATCTGCCGAGGCAGACGTATAGTTACATGACTCTGTTGACGATCCAGAATCCAATGACCCAAGGAGGCGATGAAGTGTCGCCGGAATCGAAGCATCCGCATCTGTCGAAGTCACCCATCGTCGAGGCTGTGATGGAGGTGCGGTTCCTTGCTGACCCAGACATCGACTTGCTCGGGCGCTTCTGTGACTTGCTCGAGCCCGAAGGGTATCCGCAAGTCGAGAAGATCAACCGCCTCTCTGGCCACTTTGCCGTATCGACGCAGGGCGCGATGTCGGGCGCAAACTCTTCGCTCGTCGGGTATCGGTCGCGACGCGGCCGACGAACCGCGAGCTATTGGATTCAGGAATCGCGGACGGTTTTCTCGTTCAGCGAGATGGCGCCATACACGAGCTGGGAAGAATTCGGCAAAGAGGGCATTCGGGTGCTTGCACTGTTCTTGAGTGTCATCGGCGAACGCAACGCGACGCGCTTGGCGCTGAGGTACATAAACCGCTTCGCCGTGAACTGGCTAGGCGGCGAGACGCAGCAGATGCTTGCCGATCCGCCGAGGCCAGCAAGCGGCGCGCCGGCGGATGTGGAGTCAGTCATATCGCGATCGGTATCTCGGTATCCGGATGGCGCCTCCGTTGCGGCAGTCGTTCAATCTATCGAGAAACCACCCCCAGGCAGGACACTCGGAACGGCACTCCTTGACATCGAGGTGTTCTTGGAGCACCACGGCCTCCCAAATGCCGAGATCCAAGCGACGCTCGACTCGCTCCAACAGAAGAAGAACGATCTGTTCTTCGCCGCCATCACGCAGCACGCCATTGAGGAGTTCGCATAATGCCGCAATGCGCAGCAGTATCAGATTCGGCCGACGCGCTGACCGCGCACGCTCGATGCCTCAATCGCGAAGTCCAGCAGATTCAGAGCCGACTGTTCGTTGGCCCGAAGACGCCAGGCGATGTGTGCGCCGAACTAGTTCGCCTACTTGTGGAATGTGGAGAGAATTGGGGCGGCATGGACGAAGAGCCGATCAAGCCAGGCGCGATCAATGAAGCTCTTCGGCTCGTCGAGAGGCTGCCCAGCGGCGTTAGCATGCCTGAAGTACTCCCGGAGCCCGACGGGGACGTCGCGCTATCGTGGTACTTCGAAAGCTCCAACGAGCTGATCCTGAGCTTCACTGATAGCGGCCGAGTCGCATACTGTGCAACTATCAGTGGCGGTACGACGCACGGAATGGTGGAGCCGGAGGAGAGGGACAGCAAACTGGCATCACTTGTTCTTGCCCTTCATGATGAAGCCCCGAAGTGAGTCGAATTGATGAGCGAGAAGCTGACTCGATTCATTCCGAAAAGATGGGAGAGGTACGTCAAGGGCGGAAGAATCCGGCACAACGTATTCAAGCCACACAAGGGGGGCGGCACGTCGACCGCATCTATCGACGATCTCAAGCCCCTTGAGATCTGGAAGATGGCCGACACTTACGTTGCACCAACGGTTGGGCCGATTCAATACAGGGCCGACTTCCCCGGCTCCATTGCCGAGAAGGCCGGACTCTACATTCACGATGATGGGGCCTTTCCAGGGCACCGCCACCTTGAACGGTGGCCCCAAGTGAATGGGGACGAGGGCAAGGACGAAGTGCTCAGGATCGCGAAAGACCTAGCCGACGAAGCGACACTAGTTGCACGCCCTGAGTGATCGCCACAGACCGTCCTACCTTGATGGCTGCGCAGCCACCACTCCCCTAGAATCTCCCGGACTCCGCATACGTCCAGATCGCATGGTGAGATGATCGGCGCGGCTTTTCCGTTCTGGCCGCGCACCCTGCATAGCCCTCGAGGTGAGCGGCGACTTGCCTCGGGGGACCTCCGCCAGCGCCGACCCCCGTGCAAGCGTTCGCACGGGCCGCGAGCAGCCCAACCCCCCGCCGCCCAGCGGCCTCCGAGCGCGGGAACCACGCCCACTTGCCGACAGGCGGCCGGCTGTGTTCCAATCGAATGGCGGCCGTGGAGCCGAGTAGAGACTCCCTACGGCGCCTCGAGGCCGAGGGACTCATCACGAAGTTCTCAACCTTCAAGTCCCCCGCCTTCTACTACATCCCAGCGATCTTCACGATCGCGGACGGCGATCTGTCTTAGAGCGCCAGGTGATCGTCGCACCTCTCACACCGGAGTTACCCGATGCGCAAACTTCCAGACTTCTACAAGATCTCAAGCGCAGGGGAGGCACCCGACGTTCAAGACCTCGTAGAGGTCTACAGCGCGGCGTGCCAGTTTGAGTCGCCAAGGGCTACCGACCTCTCTGAGTTCGCCTGCATCAAGCACGCCCGACTGGTAGAGCCGGCAATCCAAGTACTAGTGACACTTGGACTGATCCGACCCCTTGCAGGAGTAGCCTATCGGGCAAAGCATAAGGGGCAGATCACAGACAAGAACCTGTCAGATGCGAAGACCGCTATTCGCGACGCAATTGTCGCCTATCCGCCGCTGAAGAACCTCTTCGAGCGACTGGGTATCGACCGATCTAGCGATCTCGCCATTGCACGGACACGCCAGAAGCTCGGGTACGTTGTGAGTACCTTCGACGCATCTATGTCGTACTTCATCGATTTGGCCATCGTGTTCGAGCTATTGCAGCGTAGTACTGACGGATCCCTTATACTTGCGCCTGAGATCAGCGTCGATGAGCAGGACGCCATGTTTCTACAGCCGCTTGGTGACACAACATCTCGGATCAAGGCCGAGCTATCCCTAGCGAGACACTTCGGCGAAGTCCTCCACGACCGTGTCGACGCTCACGATCTAGAACACTTGATCGAATCCCTACTTATCTATCGCACGGCCCCCGATCGCGCTATTGAGAGAGCCGGGAATGCCATGGAGAACTTTCTCCGCGAAATCGCCGAGAGACAGGGCTATGGCGAGGAGGCAAAGAGAAAGAGCGGCGCCGGCCAGTTAGCAGAGATGCTCCGCGAGCGGAAAGTGATTCTCCCACCTCACGTAAACCTCGTACTTCGAACTGCTGTTGTTCGTAACGCAAGTGCTCACGACAAGGACCGCGTCTCGATGGAACCGTGGGAGATGACGCCCCTTGGCACACTAGCGGCGGTCACGACAGCGATCGTAGCAATACGTTCTATCGCTGCGTACGAGATCGATGGCCAACAAATCATGTAGTCACGGGGAGGATGCCCGAGTGAGGATCGCGCGCGTAGCCTCCCGTAGCAATATCGACTGCTCATGCCCCTTACTCTCTGAGCGCCGGTTGACCACCGCTCCCTGGAAGATGCCAGCGTTTGGGATCTCCTAGTAGCTCTTCTACGCGTCGCCAAAACTCCACGTGTAGCCGACATCCATAACGACTACTCCACTGCATCTTCAGTGCCGGATCGCACGGCGATCTGCGCATTTGGCCAAGGTCAAGGAGCAACCCGAGCCACCTTCCCCGCCAGCCCTGGACGCTGAACCGGGACGTCACGACCTCACACCCGAGTCGAACCCATCCCCGAACATACCGCTCCTGTACCTGGCCGTAGAGGTGGGTAAGCTCCGAGTAGTCGCTAATCCGGCACGCGAAAGCCCATAGATCACGAAGAACCGCAACGGGGGACACAGATGCGCGGTCGAGATAGACGCCTATGTCGCCGACCACTCTCGGCGGGAGCGATACCGGCACTGTAAAGGTCGTGTACTGTCGGAGATCGTACGGTGTATCAAGCCGCATGCACGCTCGAATCTCCTGCGAAGCGTCCACTGCAATCACGAACATGGACATGTCCGGATTCGAATAGTGACGCCTATAGGCCGCTTCGTCGATTAGATCATACCGCTTGCTAGATAAACTCAAGCGCAGAGCAAGTGAGTCTGCTTTGAGTTTCTCGTCCTCGTGGGCAAGACGGAACGTCAAGCCAGAATCACCCTCAAGACACTCTCGAATCATGGCTTTTTGTACTGCGTTTTCTCGTTGAATGTGACGCCAGCAATCCAGGAATCGAGCCGGATCTTCCAGTCTTTCTCGAAGTCCCCGGCCCTCGCAATCGAGCGAATATTCCAGAAGACAACCCACCGATCCTGAGAAATCCGAATCCCTCTTCGGAAGAGTTTGACAGTTCCATATCTGGTGTTGGGTGCTATCAGCTCCGTCAACGACTCGTCCATCGGCGGCGGCGACTTCTTGTTCATGAACTTCTCGAAGTGGTCCGTCTCGGCTTTAACGCACTCCGGGGTGAGCGCGCGCCCGAAGATGTCTATCAGCTCCTCAGGACTGATATCAACCTCACCGCTCGGGAAATCGAACAGCGCAGTCGCAGCAAAGTTGGCTTTCACAACATGCCAGCGGTTGTCCATGAGATAGGCGGGCGTTTCCATGGTCATGAAGGCCACCTCGAGGGAACGGACGATCTCCAAGTCGAGGCTCAACAACTCGGCGGCGAGTTCCGGGTTGCCCATACCGAGCTGTTCCGCTTGTTTCAGTAGCCCACCCTTGATCTTCGTGTCGATTCGCGCTGTGTAGTTTTCCTTCATCACTCCTCCACCACTGATTCCGCGCTACGGCATACCCATAGGTCTATCCTGCCGGCAGCCTAACCACACTCTGCTGACGGTCAAGGGGCGAAGTCACGAAAGGTCGCCCATCGATTCCGAACGCCCAGACCTCAACAACCCAAATGATTCTTCAGAAAGCCCTTACGATCACGCACAATCCGAGCATATCTGCCACGTTTATTTTTGCTTGCGCTTCGCCTGCGCCGCATATATGCTTCGTATCGATAGGTTGCTCAAACGAGCTCGCTCATTGAAAATTCGACGAAAGGAGGACACTCGATGGAGGAAATGGGTCTGCTCTCTCTTCGCGGGTGCCGCTTGAGCCCGGGCACCCTCGGTCGACCGGCGTCAAATCGCGCGCCCCGGTAGCATCCCGCGAACGGCGCCCTCGCCACCCAGCAAGCCGCGCTCGTAGCGGCTCGTGGTCGGCATCGGCCCCGAGTCTTTGCTCCGTACGGTTGGCAGCACACCCACATGCCCACGGACGGATACCTGAATACCGTCCAAGACACGAAAAGAAGGAGTACATGCCGTGAGAAACACACTCATCTTGATCGGAATCGTCCTGGTGATCTTCCCGTTGACGTCCCTCGCCGCGGGAGCCTCCAAGGTGACGTTCGCACAGAACGACACCTGCTCCGGGCCCGGGCTGCAGCGTCTGTTCGAAAGCGGTTCGTTCTGCGTGAAGGCCAACCGCTGTGAAGAGCGCATGAAGAACGACTACTACCGCAGCGTGTACCTCCCCCCGCGAACCCGGGTGGAGATTTGGGAGCACGCGCACTACCGCGGTTCGTGCAAGGTCATCACCAATAGCAGCTACTGCAACACCTTCCGCTACAGCCTCGGATCCCTCGCTGGGAAGGGCAGCAGCTGGCGAATCACGCGAATCTAGGAAGGTTCAGTGGAGCGCAAGGGCGCCCGCCCTTGCGCTCTCAGAAAGAAGGAGGAGGCAATGAGGAAATCCGCCCTAGCCCTGGCGGCCTTCACGGCCGCGGCCGCGATTTTCGCGGGGGGCACGATGCACAACGCCGAAGCAGAGGTCGTCGGTTCGGTCTGTGTGACGGTCGGTAGCACTTGCGACGCATGCGACGGGGCAAAATCGGTTTGGTTCTACGGCAAGACCGGCCGAATCGACGTAGCCGCCAACGGCGACCGAACTGTCGATCTCGCGTGCTACCAGAAGACCCTCAAATGGTACTGCGGAGGGAGTGTCGAAAGCTGCTCCAATAGTACGTACTTCAACCGAGTCCGGTGCAAGCGAGCGTGCAACGGCGCGATCACCTGGACCTTCTACAACAAGCCGTAGTCTTGCACGGACGCCCTCTCGCCACGAGGTGAGAGGGCGTCTTCTTGTTAAGGCCGTCGACTCGATCAATCACACTTCAGACGCGCCAACCGGAGTTGCCAGCTCCAAGCACTGAATGGGTTCGTTCGTCAAGCCTGCCGCGCCATGTCTACGATCCGCGCGACCTTCTCGCTCGCCGCGAGCGTCGTGTCCGCGAGCAGCGGCATCAGGATATCGACGAACGCCTGCGCCGCAGCCTCGTCCTGGAGCGCCGACTCGCTGATCTCCGGCCCGTCCTTCACGTACAGGATCCGCGGGTCGTTCGGGAATTCCTCGAAGGCCCCGACCGAGACGATCCCGTCGAAGTCGCTCCGATCGCCGGGAACCAAGAATCGCTTCGCCATCTCCCGTCTCCTACGCTGCCGGCGCGAGCACTTCGGCCGTGAATAGCCGTAGCTGTGCCGAGTTCCCAGCCGATGCGATCGAGATATTAGCGGCCCCTTAAGATCGATATTACGAACCTTCACGAGATAGGGTACAACGCGCTGTTTCTCATCGATTGCCTTGGCAAGCGCCCCCGCTTCGTAGTGGATCCAATCGCTACCGAGTGCGTCGGGGGTCATGCAGGCGATTCCGTAGCTCGAGTCCGCGAGAGAATCGCTGATCTTACGACCCCAGATCTCTCCCTTGTCGATCTTCTCGGAGAACAATACATCGCACTGTTGGGCGACGATCGATAGAAAATCGTACATCGCCCTGGCGACGGCTTTACTGTCCTTTCCCGACCATACATGATAAAGACGTTCATCTCGTAGTCACATCCCATTAGCGATCCAACAATGTGATTCTACTCCCCGTCGATCTCCTGCGATTCTCGGCGCTCCTGCCGCTGAGCCCTCTCATCACCCTTGACGTCTGACCCTTGGGAGGCGGAGTCCGGTGGCAGCAACACCTGCTCCTCATCGAACGTCCGCGGAATCATTAGGCGGTATCCATTTTCCCGAATCTGGCGAATTTCGTCGTCGGATTCGCCAGCTCCCACTGATGGAGCGTCAACTTCGATTTCTAGCGCCCCCGAGTCTACGCTCTTCTCTAGATACTCTACCCCTCGAGTTAGAAGCCCCCTGACTTCGTTACGCCTGGCCTCGTTCTCGACTCTCCCGACAATCTCTTCTTGCTTGTCGTCAAGGTCCTTGCGGTTGGCTTCCGCCGATGCCTTGAGGATTTCCTCGTCGGACTTATCGGGCATAAAGCGCTTCAGCATTGCGAGAGCTTCTGATCCAATCTTCGGTGCCTTTACGATCGTGACCACAAGGATGACCAGCCGAAGAAGATCGACCGATCCGCTAACGCCGAACTGCAGTGAGAAGTCGATTGGACTTCCGTGGCTGCACCCAATAACCTTCGGGCTCTCCATTGACTCGCCGTTGCATTCCGCGAGTGCTGCCATTAGCTGCGAGACTGACTTAAGCTCGTCAATCGCAGACTCAATCGTCATCGAGGGGGCGAGGAAAGTACAGCGTACCGTCGCCGAGGCTTCAGGCGCTAGGGGCCCCTTGATGTCGAGCTTCTTTAGTGCATCGCGGGCCTCTCTTGCCGGACCAGTCTCCCTTTGGATCGATTGGATGAGCACGTGCGACATCTGCGTTCGAAGCGAAGCATCCTCGGTTTCCCGGACGCGCCTAACTCGCTCCAGCAGTTCCGCTCCGTAATTACGCGTCGGGACATACTTCTCCGCGATTCGCGACATGCTCGGAGGCAGCCTAGCGGTTAATGAGTTCTCGAGCTTGCCTTCAAGAACGGCGATTGGCGGGGGGGCCTGGTCGGTCTTCCAAGCACG
Organism: uncultured Planctomycetota bacterium; assembly: GCA_964597885.1. Taxonomy (GTDB): domain Bacteria; phylum Planctomycetota; class JACOTG01; order JACOTG01; family JAUIME01; genus CAZQZX01. Next base: position 1,486 of record CAZQZX010000106.1, on the reverse strand, counting down.
CAGATAGTTACTTGCATTCCACGCGTCAGCCAGGGCCGCGTCGAGTACTTGATACAGCCTGTGTGTGTCCATCGGGCTCTCCTGTCATTGCCAGTTGGCGAAGCAGGATTCTGTCCTCTGACCGAGATCCAAGTCAAAAGGTTTGTTGTCGGGGGATAGACAGGCTCGCGCAACCCATTGCCCCCCAAAGCGACTAGCGGACAAGACGTCTCGTATCAACTGGCCATCCGAACTTGAGCACACTGCTCCCGATAGACAGTACAGAGCGAACGGACCGCAAGCGACGCATCGGAAATTGGATCGAGAACCCCATCTCCACTTTGGGAGGCGGGCTCTCTTGACCACTGTTAGTGGTCGCGTCCGGTTGCTAGCCTGCGCAATATCATGACGCTCAGTTGGGCGCCCGCCCTAGCTCGGAATCCCGGCCACCGCAGTATGTGGGTGTGGTCGTCCCTGCAGTCGAGGCCTTGTCGGGCCCCCGTGCCACCCATCTCCCAATCGCACCCTTGATCCGCCTCCGAGTTGTGGTATCCTGTGCCCCAGCTTGCGGTTGGGGAGGCTTCCGCATCGCGTTCCCGGCCCATGCTCCGTACGCACCTACGTACGTGAGTACGATCGTTCGATCGTTCGTCTGCATGGACCGCCAGCTCAGTCGACGGTTGGGTCCGACCGAGCCGGCAAGCAATCTTGTCCGTCCATGCATTAGTTCGTTCGGGTGAGCGAGTGAGTGACCGTGACATGGCAAGGATCTCTCCGCTGCATCAGGGTGGGCGCCCTGAGTGCGGCGACTGAGGGCGGGGCTTCGGCGGATGGTTGGATGGAAGCCGAGCCTCGCTACCTAGTGACTCGATTCCTCTGGTTGGGGCGGAATGGCGAGACTCATCGATCGACTCCGCGGGCATGTTCCCGCGTCCATTCGTCGGCGTGGCGAAGCGTATGTTCGCGCCGGGTGTATCACTCTCAAGAGGTGTCGGCCGGCGGCGGCGCTGGCGAATGTCGATGGGACGGATCGCTATGCGGTTCGGATCGACATCGAGGAGGGCGACCTACTCGGCGCGTGCACCTGCGACCAGTTCCAGCGCAATAACGAGATCTGTCGGCACCTCTGGGGGACGCTTCTCGCGGCTGTGGAAAGCGGCTTCGGGGGGCAAGGTGTCACGATTCGTCGCGATGTGACGCTGCTTCCGGATTCGCGCGGCGTCGAGCTCGTTGATGTTGACGATGACGGCCTCGACGACTTCGACTCGGACGATGTCGACGGCACCGACGGCAGCACCGAAGACTGGAGTCGTGCCGGCGAGGCTAGCGGCGCATTCGCTTCCGATTCGGAGTCCGACGCCGGCACGCAGGTCGCCACGCGCTCGAAGACCAAGACCAGCCGCAAGGCGAGCGCGAAGACCCAGACGGCCACAGCCGCCGGCAGCAGCACCTCCACCCGCAGCCGCGGCAAGCGCCCGGAATGGGCCGCGCGACTCGACGCCACCGA
>CAZQZX010000105.1:0-21827 GCA_964597885.1 uncultured Planctomycetota bacterium | reverse complement strand
GGAGGAGCCCGGCGCGGACGAACGGTGTCCACGAAAGTGCAAAATTACGGCTCGATGGGGTCATTTTGGGAATTCTCAGGGGGTCGGGAAAGGATCTTCGGCCATGATACCTTTCTCGCGGAGGTGCAGGAGAAGAATGCGTCGAATCTCCAGGATGGCTTCCTGGTGCTTGTGGGCGTCGTGCTTCGACTTGATGATGAGCTCGGATTGGGCACCGTCCAGGTGCGAGCTCCAGTACGGCACGACGGTGTCGGTCCCGCCTTCACCGACCCCGGCTTCGAGGTGGTTCCCGATGATCGAGTGGTAGGGGAGATCCTCCGGGAAGTCCCACCTGTCCATCTCGAGGAGAATCTCGCTCTTCGGCGAGAGGTTGCCGATTCCGGTGACCTTCTTCGAGACCTTCGACGTGTAGCGGATCCCACCCTTCTTACCGGTGATCGCCGAGCGGATTCCGGTCGTCGTGTCGGTGATCTTGTCGGGAACCGAGACGAGCGATTGTCCGAACCGGCCGATCCAGTTCGTGGCGATCTTCGATCCGCGGTGGGGAGTCGACATGAAGACGGCCCGATCGATGAACGACAACCGTTCGAAGAAGAGCGACGACTCGATGAGCTTCTGCTGATCTTCCGAAAGCTCGAGGCTTTCATAGGGCGCGTCGGTCAGAGAGTTCCAGAGCCGATCCCCGCTCGATTGCACCATCATCTTCGAGAGAAGGCCGCCCATGCTGTGACCGACGATCACGGCCTCGTTGAACTTGTCGTTCGTGCCGTCGGGATCGAACTCGTTCTGGATGGCCTGGAGCGACGCGCGAAGCAGGCTCGCCGAGTACGGAATCGGAAACCCGGTCGGATACTGGAAGAACCAGACCTGGTAGTTCTCGCGCAGCGTCGTGTCGGACATCAGCTCGCTGACCATCGGGACCCAGGTCATCGGGGACGACATGAGGCCGTGCACGAGGATCAGCGGGATTCGATCCGGATCGTACGGCCGGATCATGTAGAGGCCCGACGAATTCATGTAGGCCTCGGGGTCGAGCATCGCCTTGAAGCCGCTCGTCTTCGGCGATTTCGAGATCATGTACGCGAAGGGGGTCGTGAGGTCGGTCTCGAGCGCGACCTCGTTCCCGTTGATCTCGATGGTCGAGCGATTGAAGCTGTCGTAGAACTCGGCAACAGCGTGCCGTGTCGATCCCTTCTCCTGACGCTCGAGGATCGTGCCTTCGAATCGAAGGATCGTGGTCACGGGCAAGGTCTGCGAGATCCCCGGCATGTACTTGTCTTCGGGGGGCAGCTCGTCTCGCTTCTGCGGGGCGTAGCCGGCGAGGCAAGGCGTGCCGATTCCGAAGGTTCGCGCCGGATTCGAGAGGCCGGTCACCTCATAGCGGTATGCCGACAGGAACGTATCGAACGCGAGCGGCGGGAACGGCAGCTCGAGGAGTCCATTGGTGAGGATCGTCGTCCCGAGCGACCAGCTGACGACGAATTCCTCGTCGCGGAACGGACTCTGGCTCGGGTCGTGGTCTTCGATGAGCTTGCTGATGGCGCGGTTGTAGAAGTTGCAGGCCAGCCGCATCGTGGAGTCGTAGGGGTTCGGCGGCGCACCGAGCTCGGTATCGAAGAGATAGGCCCACGCGTACTCGCAGCTCGCGACCAGCAGCGCGGTCCGCTCTTCCTTGTTGTACTTGCAGCGGCTCGCCTCGAGGAACGTGATCTCCGCGAGGTGGAAGGCGATCACGCGCTGACGGCTCAGCATCAGCATCTCGTGCATGTAGTGGAACGCGCCTTCGCGGTCGCTCGCGAACTTCTTGTCGATCGCGAGCTGGCGGATGAACCGATTGGTGCGCTCGCTGGCGCGCGGTCCGTCGAGGGCGCTGTGGCTCTCCTTGCGGAACCACTCCTTGTCGTCGATCTTGCGAACGCCGATCGGCTGGGCGCAGCCGCCGAGCACCACCAGCAGCAGGGCCCACGCGACGAAAGCCCGGACGCGCGATCCAGGGCGGGACACAGGCAGGGCGAGCATCGTCCACTCCTCCAGTTTTGACGGGATCTCGTGGCCTCACGCCGAGTCTAGGTTGGCCGGGCGCGGGCGTCCACGCTAGACTCTCGTCATGAGCAATATCGGCCGAATTCCCGACCCGCGAGAGCGTGGTTTTCAGCGACGGCACGACGTCGACGAGGTGCTGGCGATTCTCGACCAGCGGATCGCCCCCCTGGGCGCGGAAGAGATTTCGAGCCAGGAGGCCGCTGGGAGGGTTCTGGCCGCGGCCGTGACGTCGCCTGTGGACGTGCCCGGCTTCGACCGGTCGGCGATGGACGGCTTCGCCTTGCGGGGCGAGGAGACTTTCGGCGCGGGCGAGTACTCGCCGGTCCGGTTCCGGGTCGTAGGGACCTCGATGCCGGGGCGTCCCTACGAAGGGGCCGACCTCGGTCCTGAGGAGGCGGTCCGGATCGCCACCGGTGCGCCGATCCCGGGCGGCGCTGACAGTGTCCTCATGGTCGAGGCGACGAGCACCGAGAGCGATCCCGCGACCGGGACCGACCGGATGCTCGCGCGCGACTCCGTCACCCCGGGCAAGCACGTCTCACGACGAGGGGAGGACATCCGCGCCGGTCAGGAGATGCTCGCCGCCGGCCGTCGACTGCGCCCGCAGGATGTCGGCGTGCTCGCGGCGACCGGCGTCTCGCGCGTGAGCGTCGTCCGCGTCCCGAGCGTCGAGATCCTCGTGACCGGGAACGAGCTTCTGCCGGCCGGCAGCGTCCCGGAGGGCACGCGCATCGTCGACTCGAACTCGCCGATGCTCACGGCCCTCGTGCATCGAGACGGCGGCCGACCCCGCACGCCGACGATCGTTCCCGACATCCCCGAACGCCTCCGTGAGGCCATCGAAGGATCGGACGCCGACGTCTTGCTGCTCTCGGGCGGCTCCTCCGTCGGTCCGGAGGATCACGTGCCGCGCATCCTCGCCGAGCTTGGCGAGCTTCCCGTGCACGGCGTGGCGATGCGCCCGTCGAGCCCGGCCGGCATCGGGTTCCTGGGCGAGCGTCCCGTATTCCTGTTGCCCGGCAATCCGGTCTCGTGCCTGTGTGCGTACGACTTCTTCGGGGGCCGGGCGATCCGCGCGCTCGGCGGCCATTCGAAGGAGTGGCCCTACGTCACGGCGGAAGCACGCCTGTCGCGCAAGCTCGCTTCGCAGACCGGTCGCGTCGACTACGCCCGCGTCCGGCTCGTCGACGGCGCTGCCGAGCCGCTGATGGTGAGCGGCGCATCGATGCTCTCGTCGACGACGCGCGCGGATGGCTTCGTCATCGTTCCGCGCGACGACGAAGGGATCCCGGAGGGCGAGACCGTGACGGTTTACCTCTACGGCTAGCCCGAGGAGCACGATGGCCCGCAACTTCTTGAAGGTGATCGATGCGGACGAGGCGCACCGCCGCTTCCGCGAGGCGCTCGGTGGACCGCGGCCGCTCCCTGGCGAGCGCGTGCCGCTCGACGAGGCGCACGGTCGTGTGCTCGCCTCGGATCAGGCGGCGGACCTCGACGTGCCGGGCTTCGACCGCTCGAACGTGGACGGCTTCGCGGTGCGCGCGCGCGATACGTTCGGCGCGAGCGAGGAAGGACCGGCGTCGCTGCGCCTGACCGGCGAAGAGCTCGCGCCGGGGATGGAGCCGACGATCGAGGTCGGCGAGGGCGAGGCCACGCGGATCGCCACCGGCGCGATGATCCCTCGTGGCGCGGACGCGGTGGTGATGGTCGAGCACACCGAGGCGGACGACGAGAGCGTCCGCGTCTATCGAGCGGCGACGCCAGGCGGTACGGTGAGCTTCGCGGGGAGCGACATCGCACGTGGCGAGACGGTGCTGCGTGCGGGCTCCCGGCTGACGGCGCGCGAGACGGGAACGCTGGCCGCACTCGGCGTGACGGAGGTCGACGTCGTGCGACGTCCGCGGATCGCGGTGCTGTCGACCGGCAACGAGATCATCCCTCCGGGTGCGGAGATGCGTCCCGGCCTCGTGCACGATTCGAACTTGCGCATCCTCACCGATACCCTTCGTGAGCTCGGAGTCGAAGCCGTCGAGCTCGGCGTCGTCGGGGACGATCCGCAGAAGCTCCGCGACACGATCGCGACCGCGCTCGAGGGATGCGACGGCGTCGTGCTCTCCGGAGGAACCTCGAAGGGCGAGGGAGACTACGGTGCCGATGCCGTCGGAATGCTCGCCGAGATCGTGGTCCACGGGGTCGCGGTGAAGCCGGGCAAGCCGCTCTTGCTCGCGGTGGCCGAGGGACGTAAGCCCGTGGTCGTGCTGCCGGGATTCCCGACCAGCGCCGTCTTTACGTTCCACGAGTTCGTCGTGCCGGTGCTCGCCGCGATGGCGGGCGCCCCGCACGATACCGCGAGCACGGTCCGCGCTCGCGTCCCGATGCGCGTCGACAGCGCGAAGGGCCGCGCCGAGTTCGTGCTGGTGAGCTTGCTCGAGCGAGACGGTGGCTACGTCGCCTACCCGATGGGAAAGGGATCGGGGAGCGTGACGACGTTCTCGACGGCGGACGGTTTCCTGATGCTCGATCGTCAGGAGGAGTACGTCGAGGCCGATCGCGAAGTCGAGGTGCGCCTCCTCGCGCGGCAGCTGAGGCCGGCCGATCTGGTGGTCATCGGGAGCCATTGCCTCGGCCTCGAGCTCGTGCTCCGTCGACTTCGCGCCGAGGGGTTCACCGCCAAGACACTCGCCGTCGGAAGTCAGGGCGGCCTGCTTGCGGCGAGTCGCGGGGATTGCGACGTGGCGGGCGTTCACCTGTGCGACGCGAACGGCGTCTACAACGAGCCCTTCCTGGAGGACGGGATGACGCTCGTCCGTGGCTACGGCCGCGAGCAGGGGGTCGTCTATCGCGGCGAGAGCGAGCCCGATCTGAAGACCGCCCTCCTCGTGAATCGAAACCGCGGCAGCGGCACGCGGATCCTCGTCGACGAGATCCTCGACGGAGCTCGGCCGCCCGGCTACCACTTCGAGGCGCGCAGCCACAACGCCGTCGCCGCCGCCGTCGCGCAAGGCCGAGCCGACTGGGGAGTGGCCATCCGGACTGCGGCGGACGCCTACGGCCTCGGCTTCCGGGGGCTTCGCGAGGAACGATTCGACTTCATCGTGCCGACGGCGCGGATCGAACGGCCGGCGGTCGGCGCGTTCCGCCGCATCCTCGAGGACGACTCCACGCGTGCGGCCCTTCGCGAGATCGGATTCCTGGCGTGAAGCTCGGCGGTGCGGTGCTCTGCGGCGGCCGCTCGTCGCGCATGGGACGTCCGAAGGCTCTCCTTCGGTGGGAAGGGGGGACGCTCGTCGAGCATGCCGTTGCGACGCTGCGGCGCGTGGTCGATTCCGTGGTCGTCGTGGCCTCGGCCGATCTCGCCGTTCCCGAGATGGCCGACGTTCGCGTCGTGCGCGACCGCGATCCGAACCTCGGCCCGCTCGGCGGAATCCGCGAAGCGCTGGAGGCGTCGGAGGCCGATCTGATCTTCGTGACGTCGACCGATGCTCCGTTCCTGACGACCGCGTTCGTGGAGCGCGTCCTGTCGTTCGGAACGGCGGCCGCGCCGCGCGTTGACGGCTGGGTGCAGACGCTCTCCGCGGCTTACCCGAAGGCCCTCGCCGCGGAGGCGTCGCGGCTGATCGCCGAGGAGCGAATGCGTCCTCTGTTCCTTCTCGAAGCGGGGAGCTTCCGGCCGATCGAGCCCGACGAGCTTCCGGATCTCGACTCGCTCCGGAATCTCAACACTCCGGACGACTACCTCGAGGCGGTGCGCGGAACGGGCTCGGTCTCCGTCGAGCTGATGGGGCTCGCCTACCGCGCGGCGGGGCGCTCGGAGCTCGATCCCGTGCCTCCCGGCAGGCTGGGCGATGTCCTGGCCCACGTCCAACGGAGCGTTCCGACGCTCGAGCTGCTCGAGGGCGACGAGCTGGCCGCGAGCTTCCTGGTGTCGCTCGACGGACACGCGTTCCTGCGCGAGCCTTCGATTCCGATCGGCCCGGGGGATCGACTCGTGATCCTCGACGCGGCCACCGGAGGATGACTGGAGCGCGGCTCCGCGATCTGCGATCATGACGCCCAGCATGCACGGCTTTCACGGACGCTATCTCCGCGTTGATGTCGGAACGGGTCTCTCGGACTTCGTGACGATTCCCGACCGCGTCTCCCGCCGATACCTCGGCGGGGTCGGCATCGGTGCGTGGATCCTCCATCGTGAAGCCCCGGTGGGCGTCGATCCGCTGGCGCCGGAAGCTCCCCTCGTGTTCGCGTTCTCGCCGCTCGTGGGCACGCCGCTCACGACCTCGGCGAAGTTTGCGGTGGTCGCGAAGTCGCCCCTCACCGGAATGATCTCGGACGCGCTGTCGTCGTCGCACTTCGCCATCGCGGGCAAGAAGCTCGGCATCGATGCGCTCGTGGTCGTCGGAGCGGCGGATTCGCCGTCGGTCCTCGTCAACGCGGAGGTAAAGCCGGCCGATCTGGCGGGCGCCACCCCGGAGCGTTGCGAAGAGGTCCTCGGATCGAGCGGCCGCGTCGCCGCGATCGGAATCGCCGGCGAGAACCGCGTGCGGTACGCGACCATCTCGAACGACGGGCGCCATGCCGGGCGGGGCGGGCTCGGCGCGGTGATGGGCGCGAAGAATCTGAAGGCGGTCGTCGTCCGCGGCGATCGAGCGACCTCCCTCGCCGACCCCGAAGCGGTCGTCGCCGCGGCGCGCGATCTGTCGAAGCGCTCCTTCGGTCCGGCCACGGCCAAGTACCGCGAGCTCGGGACGGTGGGCAATCTCCTGACGTTCAACCGGCTTGCCGCCCTTCCCACGCGAAACTTCCAGTCGGCGACCTTCGAGGGAGCCGAGCAGCTCTCCGCCGAGTCGCTCGCTCCGATTCGCGAGAAAGCGCGGAAGTCGTGTGCCGCGTGCACGATCGGCTGCGAGCACATCTACGAGGGTGCGGGCGGTCAGACCGCCCGCATGGAGTACGAGAATCTGTTCGCGCTCGGACCGCTTTGCGGGATCGGTGACCCCGATGTCGTGATCGCCGCGTCGCGTCGGTGCGACGAGCTCGGCCTCGACACGATCTCGGCGGGCGGCACGATCGCGTTCGCGATGGAGTGCGGCGAGCGCGGCTTGCTCGAGGGTGCTCCCCGCTTCGGTGACGGGGACGCGGTGCTCGCGCTGCTCGACGATATCGCGCACCGTCGCGGCCTCGGCGATCTGCTCGCCGAGGGATCACGCCGTGCGGCGGCCGAGATCGGCGGCGGCTCGATCGACTTCGCGCCCCAGGTGAAGGGCCTCGAGATCCCCGGCTACGAACCGCGCGCTCTGCAGACGATGGCGCTCGGTTTCGCCGTAGGGACGCGTGGCGCGGACCACAACAAGAGCGGCGCGTACGAGCTCGACTTCTCGGATCGCGTCTACCGGCTCCGCGGCAGCGAAGAGGCGGGGCGACTCGCGGTGGAGCCCGAGGATCGCGCGGCGCTGATCGATTCCCTTGTCCTTTGCAAGTTCCTGCGCGGAGTGTTCGCCGATCTGTTCGACGAGTCGGCACAGATGCTGCGCGCCGTGACGGGCGAGGACTTCACCGCGGACGAGCTGCGGCAAACAGCCTCGCGGATCGTAGCGCTCAAGAAGGCGTTCAACATCCGCGAGGGCTGGAAGCCCGAAGACGACACGTTGCCGCAGCGATTCCTGTCGGAGGGCCTGCCCGAAGGCGCGTCCAAGGGCGCGGTCGTGCCGGTCGAGCGATTGCAAGCGATGATTCGTGCCTACCACCGTCAGCGGGGATGGACGGAGGACGGATACCTGCCGGATTCCGTACTCGAAGATCTGGAGCTTTGACGATGAGCCGACGTGCCTCGAGCCGTGACCTCGACCTGTTCCTGGACGAGAGCGGCACGTTCATGGAAACCTCGACCGACGCGCGCGAGCGACGTCAGGCCGATCAGCGGGGGCGTCGCTTCCCGAGCCAGCTCGCGGGACTCCTCGTCTCGCGCGGGGCCCTGACGCGCGACACCGGAAAGGATGCACTCGAGCGCGTGTTCCGAAGGCTCGGAACGTCCGCGCCGGAATCGCTCCACGGGCTCGACCTGCGCGCGGGCGCCGGCTTCGATCGTCTCGTCGTCTCGCTCGTCGAAGAGATGGACGAGCGCGGGTGGCAGCCGGTGCGGCTCACGAATCTCGAGAAGGTCTCGTTCGGGGATCGGGTCGCGAACTACACGAACCTGGTCGCTGAGCTCGCGCTTCGCCTGTTCCAGCAGCACCAGCGCGTCGGCTACGAGAAGGTCGGACTCGGACTCACGTGCGCCGTCGTGAAGCTCGGCGATACGGCGGACGACCTGCCGATCCTGCTCGAGAAGGACGAGTACCTCGGGCGCCTGCGCGAAGCCCAGGCGCGCGCCGCCGTGCACCGGGGGCTCGCCGCCGAATCGAGCGGCTGGACGATTACGTCGTTCCGGACGGGAAGCGCGCGGTCGTGGCCGGAGCTGATGCTGTGCGATCTCATCAGCAACGCCAGCCACAACGGCTTCAAGAAGCTCGGCGACGAGGCGCGGGAAGCGCTGTCCGAGCTGATGCGGCCGTGCGACTACACGCTGCGGATCCGCGAGCTTCTCGATCGGGTGGACGGGCACCTCGACGACCTCGCCTTCGGCCCGGCGATCGTGCTGCTCGCGGAGCGGGCGACGGACGCGGATCGCGGCGGGCCCATCGCCGAGTCGATCCGACGCCGCGTGGACCGGATCACGGGAGAGCTCACCGCCGTCGGCTCCGCGCTTCGCGATCCTCAGCTGCGTCTCGTGTACACGCATCTCGAGCAGACGACCATGCGCCTTCGCAACGTGAAGACCGGTCAGCGGCTCGCGTCGTGGATCTCACGCGAGATCGTTCCCGCCTTGCGCCGAGGGCTGTCGGATATCGAGGGCGGACGCACGCTCGACTGGTTCGAGTACGGGATGTCCCACCTGCAGCTCGCGGCCTGCGTCCTTCGGGGAGATCCCGAGGGCGGCTCGTCGCACCTCGAGGTGATGCACGATCTGCGTTCGAGCGTCGCGTCGCGCTTCGAGCACACCGAGATCGCGCTGTCGGGAATGGTGTCCGAGGCGATGCTGTGCGTGGAGCGGCTGGAATTCGATCGGGCGCTCGAGCTCGTGCTGTCGGTCGGCCGCTTCTTCGAGGATCTCGGACGGCTCTTCGCGGACGCCATGGCGGGCACCTTCCCTGAGAGGGTGCATGCCGACCTTCGCGGTCTCGCGCTCTCTGCCGGGATGCGGGCGTCGATGTACAAGAGCCTGCTTTACGACGAGAGCTACGACGAGGCCCGCGGGCTTTCGGATCAGGCGATCGAGGAGTTCGACGCGCCGAGCGAGCGCCGCGAACAGTATCGATTCCGATGCGAGCTCGAAGTTCGCGCGGGCGAGCTCGAGACGGCGCTCGAGTTCCTGGCGCGGGGTGTCTCGGCCGAGGAGGCGACTCACGAATCGGTGGCGGCAGGGATCCAGGCCCTCGCCGACAAGTCGCTGGCGCGCGGGGTCGCGATCCTGAACTGGCTCAGTCTCGGGCATGCCGAGCTGCAGCAGGGCGGCGAGGACCGAGCACGCGAGTTCCTGACGGCGTGGCAGCGCAGCAAGCTCGACAACGATCCGTGGTGCCGCATCGGGCAGGGACCCTTTCCGCGCCAGGGCATCCTTCGCCGCGTCGCCGAACTGCAGGCGATCGCCGGCGACCGGGATCGGGCGCTCGCGTCGATGGCGCTGCTTCAGCAGGCGGCCGGCCCGGTCCACGAGTCGACGCAGATCCTCGGCTGGCTCGCCGCGACGGGTGCGATGCGCGTGGCCGCGCACCTTCACGGGGCGCATCCCAAGCACGCGAACAAGCTGCTGGATCACTCGGATCGGGAGCGACCGGGAGCCCTGCAGCGCCTCGAGCCCATCGTCGCGAATGCGAGTCCGGCGCTAAGGCACTGGGCCGAGCGCTGGGTCGAGACATGCCGGCGCGTGATCGACGACCCGGGTGCGGATGCGCGCGGACTGCTCCTCGGGATCACGCGCAAGTTCCCGTTCTAGGCGATCGTCAGGCGGTGCGGGCGAGCGCGCCCCACAGCCGCACGAGCAGCGCGGTGGAGATCACGGCGATACCGCTCAGGATGAGCGCCGCGGCGGTCTCGCCGTAGATCCAGTAGCCGGTCGCGAAGAGCGCCGTGTAGACCGCGAGGCATCCCATCGTCATCGCGAGGATCCCCAGGGGGAGCTCGCCCCGGGCCGCGCGCACGTCGATCGGATCGCCGTCGGTCCGCGCGCGGGCGAGCACCCGGTTCCAGCCGCGTCCACCCGGGCGAACCTTGCGGTAGAAGTCGCGGAGCCGCTCCTCGTCCGCGGGCTTCGTGAGCAAGGTGACGGAAAGCCAGGCGATCGTGTTCACCGCGACGCCGATCGAGAGCTCCTGCCAGGCTTCGAGCTCGAGCCCGGCGGGGTCGATCGTGAAGAAGATCGCCACCGCGAACGAGACGATCATCGCGCTGATCTCGCTCCAGGCGTTGATCCGCCACCAGAACCACCGGAGGATGTAGATGAGCCCGGTGCCCGCGCCGATCTGCAGCAGGATCTGGAAGCCGTCGAGCGCGCTCTCCATCGTGAGGGCGAGCAGGCTCGCGGCGATCATCAGCAGCAGGGTGGTCCCTCGGCCGAGGCGGACGAGCGACTTCTCGGAGGCGTCCGGCTTGATGAACCGGCGATACCAGTCGAGCACGACATACGAGGCGCCCCAGTTGAGGTGCGTCGACATCGTCGACATGTACGCCGCGGCGAGCGAGGCCACGACCAGCCCGAGCAGCCCCGTCGGCAGGAACGTCAGCATCGCGGGGTAGGCGAGGTCGTCCTGGATGAACTCGTCCGGCACGTCCGGGAACGCCTGTCGCAGCGAGTCCAGGTCCGGGAACACGATGACCGACGCGAGCGCGACGAGGATCCACGGCCAGGGCCGCAGCGCGTAGTGCGCGGCATTGAAGAAGAGGGTGGCGCCCATGGCGTGACGCTCGTCGCGAGCGGCCAGCATGCGCTGCGCGATGTAGCCTCCGCCGCCCGGCTCGGCGCCCGGATACCAGACGCTCCACCACTGGACCGCGAGCGGGATGACGAGCACGGGCACGAGGTTGCCCGGATCCGAGAAGTCGGGCAGCAGGTCGAGGCGACGCGCCACGCCGGGATGATCGAGCAGGGCCGCGAGCCCGCCGACGTCGGGATGCGAGACGGCGACGTTCGCCGCGAGGATCGCGCCCAGGATCGCGATGCCGAACTGGACGGCATCGGTGATCAGGACGCCTCGCAGGCCGCCGAGCATGCTGTAGACCACGGTGACCGCGCCGGCCCCGAGGATCGTGGTCGTCGGAGAGAGCCCGAGCATGACCCCGGAGATCTTGATTGCGGCCAGCGACACCACAGCCATGATCATGACGTTGAAGACGACGCCGAGATACAGCGCGCGGAACCCGCGCAGGAACGCGGCGGGCTTTCCGCCGTAGCGGAGCTCGTAGAACTCGACGTCGGTCATGACCCCCGATCGACGCCACAGGCGAGCGTAGACGAAGACGGTGAGCATGCCGGTGAGCAGGAACGCCCACCACACCCAGTTGCCGGCCACGCCGTTCTTGCGGACGATCTCGGTGACGAGGTTGGGCGTGTCGGCGGCGAAGGTGGTCGCGACCATCGACAGGCCGAGCAGCCACCACGGCATCGCGCGGCCCGACAGGAAGAACTCCGACGAGTTCCGGCCGGCTCGCCGCGAGACGAGCGCCCCGATCAGGAACGAGACGGCGAAGAAGCCGAACACGCACGCCCAGTCGAGGGTCTCGAGGCGGCTCATTCCTGATCGCCTCCGGCGCCGCGGCGTGCGAAGCCCGGGATCGTCACCGGCAGGCGTCCCACCAGCGGGAAGTCGCCGAGCAGCGCGCCCGCGGCCAGGCGATCCGTCGTGGGCTCGGCGTCGTACGCGAGAAGAACCGTGTCGAAGGTGTCGATACCGGCGAAGACGTACGGGTTTCCGATCCCGAGCAGGATCGCGCCCGCGCGGCCGAACGCTTCGATCGAAGCGGCCTGCGCCTCCGTGAGCCCGAGCTCTCCGCGAAAGGCGCTCGTGCGGAGGTAGACCGACACGAGGATGTGGTCGAACTCGCGCGCGCGCACCAGCGCCTCCGCGAGCTCGCGGCCGTCGGGCCCGATGGTCATCGTCTCGAGCCGGCGGACGCGGCCGTCGAGCGCGCGCTCGAGCTCGACGCCCGGAGTGAAGTCGAACCAGTCGCCGTCGTCGGCGATGCGGACGTTGAGGATCGACTTGGCTTCGGCGGCGTACAGCGGCAAGATCCCGCGGTCGTTGCGCGTGCGTGTGAACGACCGTCGGACGATCGACTCGGCGACGCGGTTGGCCTCCTTCGTTCGGAGCTTCGCGTCGAGGCCCTCGACGTCGACGACCCTCGATCGATGGAGGCCCAGGCGTTCCTTCGCCTCGAGGATGCGGCGAACCGAGCGGTCGATCCGCGCCTCAGCGAGCCTTCCTTCGCGCACGGCCTTCACCAGCGCACGATGGGACACCGTCATATCGGCGAAGAGGAGCACGTCCGCCCCCGCCTCGATCGCGAGTACCGACGCCTCTTCCATGGTGTAGTGGTTGCGGATGCCGTTCATCGTGAGGGCGTCCGTGAAGACGATCCCCTCGAAGCGCATCTCGCGTCTCAGGATCGCGTCGATCACGTCCGGATCGAGCGTCGCGGGGCGCGACGGGTTCTTGGAGACGCGAGGCCAGGCGATGTGCGCCGACATCACCGCGCCCACGCCCGCGTCGACGGCGGCGCGAAACGGCGGCAGCTCGATCGAGTCGAGCCGCGATCGCTCGGCGTCGACGATCGGCAGTTCGAGGTGGGAGTCGGTTTCGGTATCTCCGTGCCCCGGGAAGTGTTTCGCCGTCGCGATCATTCCGCTGCGCTGCAGTGATTCGACGTACGCGGTGCCGAATCGGATCACGTCGAGCGGCGACTCGCCGAACGCACGGATGTTGATGATCGGGTTCAGCGCGTTGATGTTCACGTCCATCACGGGGAAGAAGTTGACGTGCACGCCGACGGCGCGCCCTTCCGCTGCGGTGACCTGTGCCGCTTCGCGCGCCCACCTCGGCTCGCCGGTCGCGGCGAGGCCCATTCCGCGCGGTAACCTCGTCGTACCGGTGAAGATCCAGCCCGCGCCTCCCTCGAGGTCCGCCGTGAGCAACAGGGGTTGTGGGCTCGTTTCCTGGAGGCGATTCGCGAGCGTGGCCGCGGTCTTGGCGGGGCTCCGGAACACGTGGATGCCGCCCGGCTGGAAGCGACCGACCTGCAGCGCGAACGCGTTCCACTTCTCTTCGTCCGCTTCGAGCTCACTCGGTTCGACGGTCGGGAACAGCAACTGCCCGACCTTCTGATCGAGCGTCATCGATGCGATGACGGTGTCGGTCCATGAAGCTTCGCTCGTGGTCGTTTCTTCTTCCGACACTCCGAGCAAAGCGACAGCGATGAAGAATGCGAATGGCATCATCAAGTTCGAACTCCTCGAATCGCGGGAAAGGATAACGGAAAGTTCCCGACGACACGACGTTTTTCCTTCAGCGCGACAGCGTCGATCTGCTAGACTCGTTCGTTGTCAATGGACGGGTTGGGAAACTCGAGTGTCGCGTTCGACGAAACGTTCGCACTCGAGCGTGCAAGAAAGAAGGGCGGAGATGAGGTTGCCGATCGTGAAGGGGCCGGTGATCCGCGGCACGATCACTCGCCGGCTTCTCGTCAGCTTTCGCGTCGACACCGATGCTGTCGTGTCGATGCTCCCGTCCGGTTCGTCTCCTCGCCTCAAGGACGGCCGCGCGATCGCGGGCATCTGCCTCACGCGACTCGAAGAGCTGCGCACGCGCTTCGTCCCCATCCCCTGCGGTTCGATGACCGAGAGTGCTCTGCACCTGATCGCCGTCGAACCGAACGCCCGGCCGACCGAAGCGGGAGGTTCCGCCGACAAGGAGCCGGCCGACAAGGTGTTCGTGGCGCGTCGCGACGTCAGCTCGCTCGTCGGGCATCTCGCGGGAGGGCATCGCACTCCCGACGCCGAGCGTTCGCTCTCCACCTTCGAAGTCGACGAAGAACAGGGCTGCATCGACGTGGCCGTGCGCGCTCCGGACGGCCGGATGACGCTCCGTATCGCGGGACACGTTGCGGAAACCCTTCCGGAAGGCTCCGTGTTCGACTCGGTGGCCGATGCCGTGCAATTCCTCGACGGAACGCATGCCGCCCCCGGGACCGATACGAACTGGGTGGCGCATCCGATGGACGTGAGCCGGGTCGAGAGCTCCTTCTTCGACGACTCCGCGCACTTCCCGGACGGCCAGGTGGAGCTCGACCACGCGGTGCTGCTCCACAACGTGGGCTCCGACTGGCACCCGGCTCCCGATCTGCACGGCGGGCGCCTGGTCTGCTGAGACCTACCCGGGTGTCGTGACCCGCGGCGCCGAGCCGCGCGCCAGTTCCTCGAGGATCGGCTTCACGTTACGTCCCCAGCGATCCCAGTTGAGCTCGGTCTCGAATCGATCTCGCGATCGGCGTACCAGCTCCGGATACCGCTGCGGGTCGGCGAGCGCCTCGCGGATGACGCGCGCGTACTCCTCGGCGCTCGCCTCGGGCGGCAGCGCGTATCCGTTCTCGCCGTCGACCACGATGCTCGACACGCCCCCGACCGCGGTGGTGATCGAGGGAAGTCCGTACGCGGCGGCTTCGCTGAAGATCATCGGCGAGCAGTCCCGCCGCGTGGGCGCGAGCAGGAACGTGGCTTCGTCGATGGCGCGCTGATAGGCCGCAGCGTCCTCGGGATCGTTCTTGTCGAGATACTCGGTGACCTCGACGCGATCTTCCGCGCCGTCGGGCGGCTGGCATCCGATCACGTGAAGGCGAGCGTCGACGCCGGATTTCACGAGCGCACGAAGGGTGGCGAGCGCGAGGTCGCCGCCCTTGCGTTCCCACTCCCGGCTGATGAAGAGCAGACGACACGGACCGGCGGCTTCGCGTGCGAGCGCCTGCTCGCGCGGCGGCGGCGCGTCGAGATTGCATCCGAGGAGCTCGACGTGGATCTTGTCTTCGGGGCAGCCGTAGTCTCGCCGCCCGGACTGCGCGGCCCACTCGGAGGCGTAGATCACGAGGGAAGACTTGTCGATGGCCAGGCGCTCGATCTCGTGTCCCTGTCGCCGCGACGAGGCCAGAAGATTCGAGAAGAACGGATACGAATCCTCGAGCAGCGCGAACGTGGCGTCCGCCATGTACACGATCGGGAGCGGGGTCTCGAGGTAGGCGATGGTCTCGCTGACCACCGGCGCGAACAGCACGTCGCAAGGCTCGGCGCGGAGCTTGGCCTCGATTCGGCGTGCGAAGGCGCGGGCGACGGCGCGGGAGTGCAGGAAGTCGTACTGCCGGCCGATGAGCTTGCCCGAGAACTTGTTCAGCAGGCGCCCGGCCCGCATCGGGAAGCTCGGGAGCGGCCCCAGGCAGACGACCTCACCGCAGTGGCGCTCGAGCGCCTTGCGCACATAATAGTGCACGCCCGAGAAGGCCCGCCGATCGTGCGGGTCCTGCCAGGTGCAGTACGCGATTCTGAGGTTGCGTTGCGAGGTCATCCAGCTACCGACTCGATGTCGTCATCTTGGCGCGGCGCGAGTCCCGGCAAGGACGCAATTGCAGTGCCAGCGCGATCTTCCCGAGGCCACATCTTACCCGTCCCCGGGAACCTTGGGAACCTCGGCAGCGCGACGGCCCGGAGGCGATGCTCGCGTGTTGATCGGAATCGACATCGACCGTCTCGAGCGTCGAGTTTTGTCGACATTGGCGGAGAGGCCCTGCATGGGGCGGGCTCGCGGGCCCGACCGAGACGTCCAAGCATCGGCTCGGTTTACGCGGCTTCTCGAACTTCCGCGTCTTCCTGGGGAACGCCGTTTGCGTTCTTCCGGCGGAGCTGACCGACCCTGCGTCGGGCGAGATGAAGGTCCGGGCGGGCCTCCATCCTTTGAGTCGGGAGCTCACGACCATCGGAGAAGGAGAATAATTCGATGCGAACGATCGGACGAAGCGGGCTCGTCGCGCTCGGCATGCTGCTCTTCTGCGGTGTGCTGCTCGCGGGCGACCCCGACGAAATTGTCCTGGATCTGAATCCGGGCGAGACGACGGAAATCGAGTGTACGGTTTCCATCCCCTGTGATACCTCCCCGCCGAAGGCGGACATCTATATCCTCGCGGACACGAGCGGAAGCATGGGCGCGATCCTGAGCGCCATCGTCGACACGGCCGATGAGCTGGTCGACACGCTTCTCGGCACGACGGGCGTCGACGTCCAGATCGGCGTCGGCAACTACCGCGACTTCCCCCTCGATCCGTACTGCTACGAGCACCAGGTCTCGATCACCGACGACGGCGACGCCGTCAAGGATGCGTTCGGGGACTGGGTCGCGGTCGGTGGCGGCGACAAGTCCGAGGGTGAGTTCTACGCGATCACGAAGATGCTCCGCGACCCGGCGACGGGCTTCCGCAAGGGCGACGACGTGAAGCGCATCCTCGTGTGGTTCGGCGACGCGCCGTCGCACGACGCGATCTGCGAAGACATCCACAACGATCCCGAGATCGACTTCGATATCACCGAGGAAACGGTCACGGCCGACCTGCTGGCGTCGGGCTTCGGCGGCACGACGGTCATCGCGATCAGCACGCGCATCGGCATCCCGGGCGCGCTGGACGCGGACCCGAACCTCTTCGCGGATGACTACATCGGCATCTGCGATGTTTCGGGCGTGGAAGGCCAGGCGACGCGCATTACCGACGCGACCAGCGGCATCCACATCCTCGACCTCCCGTCGCCGAAGGAGATCACCCCGGCGATCCTCGAAGCGGTCGAGACGGTCCTGCGCCGCACCGACGTCACGATCGACGTCACCGGCGAGATCGAAGGGTTCGTCACGAACATCGATCCCGAGTCCTACATGGACGTGGTCGTCCCGACGTGCCCGGAAGAGGACGTCGAGCTGACCTTCACGATCACGCTCGAAGGCCAGGGCTGCATCGAGAACAAGAACGAATACCTCGGTGAGATCACGACCCTCATCGATGAGAAGATCAACGAAGTCAAGCCGGTCCGCATCACCCAGTCGGAGTGCGCGCAGGCGGTGTGCTACCTCGTCATCGGAGCCCGCACGGCCGAGATTCGCGTCGGCCGCGATCCCCACGACGTGCTGCTCGTCAAGCCGAAGCGCCCGAAGAACGACTGGGTCATCCCCATCACCCGAGAGACCATGCCGACCTTCAAGGTCCCCAAGGATCCGAAGCTCGTCGGCAAGCATATGTACATGCAGGTCTACATGAACAACCCGATCGACTTCCCGCGGAACCCGGTTCAGGTTTCCAACGGCGTCGACATCACGCTCGGGTCGACGGAGATGCCGGTGCCTTACGGTCCCGCGAACACCATTCAGCTCTGGGGTGTCACCCCGGCCCCGCTCGGCGGTGAGCTCGAGCTGACGTTCGACATCGACGGACTGTAGGACCGTACCCAGGAGACAAGTTAGACCTCCTCCATCACGGGGCTCCCTCGCGTCTGCAAGCGATCGCCAGGCGCGGGGGGGCCGTTTTTTTTTTGGGGGGGCTCCCTCCCGCAAGCGAGCCCCGGACCGTGCCCGCCTCGTATCCCCCCCTCTGCGAACGAAGCCCCACGCGCCCGAAGCAGCCCCTGGACACATCGCGGCGAATTCACTGGAATATCCGGGCCGGGCGCCTCCGTTGTGCCGGGCTCGCCGAGGACGACCTCGGCGTTCGCCGTTCCCGCGAATCCGAAGAGAGGGCTTCATGCGTCCGACTCGCCTGCTGCCGATCGTCTTGACCCTTGGCCTGGCCACCGCCGGGCTCACCCTGATGTCGACGTCCGGACTCGCCCGGGAAGAGCTGCGTCGCGTTCACCGACCCGGCGCCGTCCACGTTGACCAGGAGTACGACGTCACCGGCCTCACGATTCCCCTCGAGGAGATCCACGAGCTCCTGCCGAAGGACGCGATCCCGTCGCTGGTGGACCCGAAGCTCGAGAGCGTGACGGAGGCTTCGGAATGGCTGGTCGCGGACGATCGGATCATCGTCGTCACCGTCGGCGACGAGACGGTCGGTGCTCCGCTCAAGATCCTGAACTCCCACGAGATCGCCAACCTCGAGATCGGTGGCGAGCCGGTCGCGGCGACCTACTGACCGCTCTGCGATTCCGCGAGCGTGCTCTCGCGAACCGTGAGCGTGAAGAAGGCCGATGGAACCACGGAGAAGAAGGTGCTCGTGCTCGGCGTGACCGGGGCGCTCTACAATTCGAACGTCCTCTTTTACGACCGCGAGCAGAAGGGACTGTGGAGCCAGCTTTCGATGCGAGCCGTATCGGGGCCCCTCGTCGGCACGGAGCTTCGCCACCTGCCGTCGCGCATCCTGCCGTTCGGTCTCTTCCGAGGCCTTTACCCCGGAGCGCGCGTGCTCAGCCGGGACACGGGCCACAATCGGATGTACCAGCGCTCGCCCTACGATGCGTACTTCGCGCGCAAGAAGCTCATGGTGCCGATGAAGGAGCACGGCGACGCGCTGCCGATCATGACGGCGGGGATCGGTATCCTCGACGGGGCGAAGGCTTGGTTCGTCGTGGCCGACTCGATCGGCGACGGCAAGACGATCGAAACGCCGCGGGGCGCCGTAGTTCTCACCGCGTCGAAGAACGCCAAGGGGATGTGGTCGATCTCGGCGGACCGAGTACCGGAGGGCGTGCAGACCGCGCAGACCTTCTACTACTCGTGGTCGGCATTCCATCCCTCAACGGAGGTCGTGGGCAAAGAAGCTCTCGAGAGCGAGAAGGGCGCCGACGAAGGATCGAAGGACGACGAAGGATCGAAGGACGGGGCGGGGCGCTAGCGGCCGTCGCCGCGCGGGACCATGGGCTGAAGCGTCGGGATGGGAGCGGCTTCGCTCAGCGTGATCGCATCGAGCAGCAGGGCGAGCGCGCGCATGGCGTCCGCGAGCTGCTGCGTACGGCGGCGCTGCGAGGCGGGTACACGCAGATCGTAGCCCGGGCGGAACCAGCTGCCACCGACTCCGAGCTCGGCCCGCAAGGCGCGGAACGCTTCCTGGAGACCGTCGTTCCCGAGTGCATGCCCGGTCAGGCCGTGGCAAGCCGCACAGTTCCTGCGGATGCGATGCTTGACCAACGGCGTGTCCTTGAGATCGCCACGCCTCAGAGCCGAGTGCAGACCG
Source organism: uncultured Planctomycetota bacterium (assembly GCA_964597885.1). Taxonomy (GTDB): domain Bacteria; phylum Planctomycetota; class JACOTG01; order JACOTG01; family JAUIME01; genus CAZQZX01. The sequence goes on along the minus strand of CAZQZX010000105.1, from coordinate 2,504 downwards.
CCGGCCTGCTTTGCCGAGTCCTCGGCCAGTCGAATGAACTCGGCTTTCGCGTCGCCGAGCAGCGGTGAGACATCCTCGGCGAGCTCGACCACGCGCCGGAACGTCGCCGTCGCGCGTTCCACGTCGTTCGCGTAGGGCACGCCTTCGTGCTCGGGTCGATCGACGGTGAACATCGCGAGTCCGAGCTGCATCCGCTCGACCAGCTCGACCGTGGCCCGGATGCGCGCGTCGCGCTCCGTCGTTCCCTGCCGAGCGTCCGCGATGAGCCCGTCGAGGATCGATCCGGGACGGGCGGTCGAGAGCCGCGGCATCGATTTGCGTTTGAACTGCTCGTAGAAGTGCTTCCATTCGGCGGACGGCGTTCCGTCCGGGCCGAGGATCGCGGCGCCCGTGCACTTGCCGTCGAGGTCGAGCGAGAGCACGGCCGTGAGACCCGGGTCGGCGGTGTCGCGATCGGATGCCGGGATCGGCAGGACCGCGATGCGGAGCGGTCGCGTGCGACGTCGTCCGATCTTGGACGTCGCGTCGAAGAACGTCGCTTCGCCGAGTGCGTCGAGCGACACGCCGGTCAGGGCGGAAGTCTGCGTGAGCGCGTCCTCGGAGGGCGGATCGACGGGGGACAGCTCGGTCAGCTCGAGACCGAGCGCGTCTCCGAGCGGAGTCGGATCGATTCCGTCCGCCGATCCGACCGTGCAGGCCGTCATCAGCGCGCACACCAGCCCGAGACAGGCGGCGGCCTTCAGATTTCGAGGGGCGATCAACAGGTTGTCTTCCACTCCGGAGGGTGCTCGCGCGGCTTCCCGATTGCATAGGCGGACTCGAAGCCGACGCCACGTCGTATCGAGTTTTTGACCGTCGACGCTGGAGCCGATTCTGGCGGAAGCTCGGGCCGGGCTTTGCGTTGGCCGTAAGGCGTTCCCCCTGGGAGGATTACCGGGCGCAGGGATGATAGAGTCCCGCCATGCACCGAAAGACCTTACAGGTACGCGCTCCCCGCCGAGGGCTGCACGAAATCACGGAGTCGGTGGCGGGCGTCGTCGCCGAGAGCGGCGTGTCGGAGGGGATGTGCAACGTGTTCATCCAGCACACGTCCGCGAGCCTCACGATCCAGGAGAACGCGGACCCGACGGCGCGCGCCGATCTGGAGGCCTTTTTCGACCGGCTCGTGCCGCGAGACGAGCCGTGGTATCGGCATACCGCGGAGGGGCCGGACGACATGCCGTCACACATCAAGGCGGTGCTTTCGGATACGAGCCTCGTGGTCCCGGTGGTCTCGGGAAGGCTCGCGCTCGGCACCTGGCAGGGGATCTACCTGTTCGAGCACCGCGATGCGACGTCGGGGCGGCGGATCCTGGTGACGGTGACCTGATCCGGCCGGCTCGCGGCGTGCGCCTTCGGCTCGAGGGCGACCACCGCCCGGGAGGCGATCGGCGGCGTGGGCGTGGCTTTCCTCGGCGCAGGAATGCCGTCGAGGTGGGCGGCCAGCAAGACCGCGATCGGGGCGCCGGTGAAGGCGGCCAGGACCCAGCTCAGAACTCTCGTCGGTGTCACCACGGGCATCGATGGACCTCCTCTCCTCCATGGAGTGCCCGTCCGGGGCCCGGAGTTCCCGGCGGTTTCCGGCGGTGATTCGGCGCTCGCGATCTGCTAGGATCACGCGGATGACGACCCGAATTCCAGAGGGAGAGAGCGCCATCGTGACGTTTCCCGGATCGGCTGCGACACCCTCGTACAGCCAGATCGATGACATCGAGGAGCGCGGCGGCCATGCCGTCCTGTCGGGCTGGATGTTCCACGCCGACGGCCCGTTCGACGCGGTGGCGGTCCGCAACGAGGTGGCCGAGGTGTGGGACGCGACCTCGCACCCACGCCACGATCTCCCCGAAGCGTTCCCGACGATGCCGCACTCGGTGTCGGGAGGATTCGAGGCGACCGTTCCCCTCGAGGCATTCCGCGACGGGGATCGGTTCGTGTTCACGCTGATCGGCATCCGGGGGGACGCCACGGTCGCGCGGCGCCGCGTCGAGTACCAGCGGGTCGCCGAGGACGATCGTCCGCTTCCGCCCGAGGCGCTGATGCTGCGGGCCGCGGGGACGGATCGCACGCGGCCGTTCCTCGTGAAGGGGGCCCTGCACGCTGCGGATCTCACGCGGCCGCTCTCCCTCGTCTGCCAGACCGACGAGGTGAAGCGCTTCTTCGAGTGGGGCTGCGGGTGCGGATGGCTCACGCGACATCTGGCGCGCCAGCTGGACGCGCGACCGTCCGGAATCGATCTCGACGGAGAGTCCATCGAATGGATGGCCGGCGAAAAAATCGAAGGGCGCGCCTTCGACACGCGTGATACCGACGCCATGCAAGCACTGATCGACGAGATCTCCGAAAAGCACGGCCAGCTGGACGTGATGATCAACAACGCCGGCGTGTCGGCCGACCTGCCGGCCTCGCGCATGGACGACGAAAAGATCGATCAGATCATCGACGTCAATTACCGCTCGCTGTTCAAG
>CAZQZX010000104.1:0-22119 GCA_964597885.1 uncultured Planctomycetota bacterium | reverse complement strand
CACTCGATGGGCGGCATCTCGGGGCTCCACCTGTGCGAGCGACACCCGCAGGTCGTCGCCCACTTCGTGAACATCGACGGCAACCTCTCGATCGGAGACTGCACCTACAGCTCGCGCGCGGCGGCGCTGTCGCTCGAGTCGTTCGTCGAGACCGGCTTCGAGGTCCTCCTCGGCCATGTCTACGAGCTCGGCGCGACCGACGCCGCGCACCGGACGTACTACGCGAGCATGCGTCACTGCGACCCGCGGCTCTTCCACCGCAACGGAGTCGAGCTCGTCGAGATCTCGAAGCCCGAGATCCCGGCCGCACGCCTCGCCGCCCTCCCCCAACGTCTCACGCACGTGCCGGGGATCCCGGGCGGCAACGCCGTGCGCAGTCGCGAGCTCCTCGCCGAGCACGGCATCGCGACGCGCGCGATCGAGCCCGCCGGTCACTGGCCGTTCCTCGATCGCCCGGACGAATTCGCGGCCCTCGTGAACGAGCTCGTCCGAACGACCGAACGATGAGCGACGCCGTCCATCGCTCGTTCTCCGCGGTCCTTCGCTTCGATGCCGACGCCGACCGCGTGTTCGAGGTCTTCTGCCCCGTCCGCGAGCGCATCGGCGGCGAGCTCGTGCACAGCGCCTCCGGCGGCGCGGAAGAAGGCATGGTGTTCCGTGTCCCGGGACGCGAGGGCGCGAGCGACACGGTGTACACATACGCCCTGCACGACCCGGAGGCGCGCCGCATCCGGATCGTCGGCGTTCGCGCGGACGATCGCGTGACGACGATGGCCATCGACGTCGAGGAAGACCCCTCGTCCGCCGGGAGCACGCTCGCTCGCGTCACGCTGGGACGCACCGGACTCTCGCCCGAAGGCAGCACGCGCATCGCCAGATGGACCGAAGCCGACTTTCGCGAGGAGATGGCCCGATGGCAGCGGGATCTCGGCGGCCTCCTCGAACGCGGTGATCGTTGACGGCGCCGCGGTCGCCTTCGTAGTCTACCGACCGGGCTCGACTCGGTGCCGGCCGGCTTCCGGGTCGCGCGACTCGAACCTGCGTCTCGTGCGTGACGGGCGGAGAACACCACCATGACGCGACTGCGAATCGGGCTCCTTTTCGGCGGGAGGAGCGGCGAGCACGAAGTGTCGATCCTTTCGGCACGAAGCATCCACGAGGCGCTCGATCGCGAGCGCTACGACGTGCTGCCCATCGGGATTACACGGGCCGGCGCGTGGCGGCTCGGCGACTCGGAACGCATCTTCGAGAACGTCGACGACGTCCGCAAGGCACGGATCTCCGAGGAGCATTCGCGAGAGATCGTTCCGCTCCCGCAACAGGGAGGCACCGGCGTCGCGATCCGCTGCATCGCCGAGGGTCGCGAGCTCGGCCGTGTCGACGTCTTCCTCCCGATCGTGCACGGCACGGACGGCGAAGACGGCGCGATCCAGGGATACCTCCGCATGCTCGACGTCCCGTTCGTCGGGGCCGACGTGACCTGCTCGGCGCTCGCGATGGACAAGGATCTCAGCAAGCGCGTCCTCGTCGATGCCGGCCTCGCCGTCGCGCGACACGCGGTCGCCCGCGTCGGTGAAGCGCCTCCGTCCTTCGCCGAGGTGAGCCGGACGCTCGGCGAGGATCTCTTCGTGAAGCCGGCGAACCTCGGCTCCTCCGTCGGCGTACGCCGTGTTCGAGACGAAGCCCAGTACGACGACGCGGTCCGCGAAGCGCTCGCCTTCGACACCAAGGCCGTCATCGAGGAGACAATCCCGGGCCGCGAGATCGAGTGCGCCGTGCTCGGCAACGAATCGCCCGAGGCGTCCCTTCCCGGCGAGATCGTCCCGCGACACGAGTTCTACTCGTACGAGGCGAAGTACGTCGATCCGTCGGGCGCCGAGCTTCACATCCCGGCCCCGCTCGACGAGGCGACGTCAGATCGCGTTCGGGAAGCGGCAGTGCGAACGTTCCGCGCGCTCGGATGCGAAGGGCTCGCCCGCGTCGATCTGTTCCTTCGCGAAGACGGCAGCCTCGTCGTGAACGAGGTGAACACCCTTCCGGGCTTCACGAAGATCAGCATGTACCCGAAGCTCTGGGAGGCGACCGGGCTGGCCTACCCACGACTACTGGACCGGCTGATCGAGCTCGCGCTCGAGCGGGACGGCCGCCGCCGGGCGCTGGAACGGGCCCGCGAGCTCGGCGAGACACCCGCGTAGGGCCGCGCGAGCCCCCCCACGGATCTCTCAAGCCCGATCCCCGCCGCAGACGATCAAATACCCGGGACGGTCCCCTTTCCGGAACCCCTGCGCGGAGAGCTCCATGAAGCGTCCGAACGCCCTGCAGCTATGGGTCTGCGTGATCCTCGCTGCGATCCTCGTTTCCCGACTCACCTGGATGGATCTCCGGGGATCGTCGCAGCGCACCGAACCGACCCGTCGCGAGGCACCCGCCGGACCGCCGAAGGTCGTGCTCGTCATGGTGGACGGCCTCCGTCTACTCGACTCCTACAAGGCGGATCCCTCGAAGGCCGGACTCCACGGCTCGAAGAACTACACTCCGCGGCTCACGAGCGAGCTGATCCCGCAGGGCACGCTCTACCCGAACGCCATGACCGGCGCCTTCAACACCGTGACCACCGCGTGCACGAACACGATCGTCACCGGCGCGTGGCATCCCGGCCCCAACCGGGGACGCGGCGCCGAGAGTTCCGACGACGACTACGTCGACAACCGATCGTTCGACCGAACGCTCTTCGAAATCGCGCGCCGTGACCTCCGCCTCTCGCGAAACGAGGTCGCGTTCATCTCGGACAAGCTCAACACGCGTCTCTCGGACTACAGCTACCATCCGCTCGGCGGTGAAGAGCTCGCTCCGACCGTGCGCGTCTTTCCGACTTACTTCAACCGGGACGAGCCCTACAAGGAAGAGACGTGGATCGATCCGGTCCGGAACTCCGACCGCGCCGTCTTCGACACGATCCTCGAGACGCTCGACAATCTCCACCCGCGGCTCGTGTTCGCGTCTTTCGGCAACGTCGACATCGCCGGGCACCGCTCGACGAAGGACGGCAAGTCCGACTTCCAGTTCTACACGCGAGCGATCGACCTGTTCGACAACCTGATCACGAACCTGTGGTACGAGATCCAGGACCGCCCCGCGTACCGGGACAACACGACGCTGATTCTCTGCAGCGACCACGGCCGGCACGCCGATCACGCGGCCGATTCGTACGGAAGCCATCAGGGAACGTGCGAGGAGACGCGCAACATCGTCTGCTTCGTCATGGGACCGCGCACGCCGGGCGGCACCGTCGTCGAGCGGCGCGTCTTCCAGACCGCGTTCGTGCCGACGATCGCCGAGCTGCTCGACATCCGCATGCCGGAAGCCACCGGCCAGCCGCTCTACGAATCCATCGGCCTCGTTCCCGAGGTGGACGGACCGCGCTACATCCGGAACATGCAGGCCACCCTCGACGGCCGCGATGTGGTCGCGACGTACCGGCATGGAGACGGCGCCGGCAACAGCCGCATCGTCGTCCAGCGCGCGGTGCCCGGCGAGCCGTTCGGCCCGCCGACCGTCGTCACCTCGGATGCCTGGAACTCGTCGTCATTCCACGACCTCCCGGATGTCGTCGCCGAGGACGGCAAGCTTCATGTCGCGGCGTGGCACTGGACGGACGCGAACCACGAGATCCTCTACTGGCAGAGCGACGAGGGAGGCTCGACCTTCCCGGATCCGCCTCGCGTGCTCGCGACCGGCAAGACTGAGACTTCGCGCTTCGGCGAGATCTCCCTGCGCGGATTCGAGCTCTTCGTCAGTGGCGGTCGCTCCCACGTCGTCGTCCCGTCGATCACGCAGCCCGGTTACGGCAAGAGCGGCTCGACCCTGACGCACGTGGAATCGCTCCGCTTCGGAGAGAATGCCCGCAAGACCGAACGAGATCGATTCGGCAGCCCGCGCCGGATCGGACACCATCGATGGATCGACGTCGTCGAGGCCGCCGACGGTCGCCTGCTCGCGGCGTTCGGCGCCATGCAGATTCCCTCGGACTCGTCCGTGCGTCCGCGTCGATCGACGTGGGAGGTGTTCGTGAAAGATCTCTCCTCCACGGCACCGGACCAGCCGGCCCAGCGCCTCACCGACAACAACACCGCCCCCCACGTGATGCCCGCCCTCACCGTCGACGAGGACGGCGCGCTCACGGTGGTCTTCGCCGGCCGCGAGACCGGCAGCTTCCAGCTGCAGGCCGCGACCGGTCGTCTCACCGAACGCGGGCAGCCGCTCGAGATCGGCGCCTCCCGCGCGCTCACGAAATCGGAGCGCGGCGCGTGGCAGCCCGATGCGGTCGAGATCGACGGCACCGTGCACGTCGCCTATGTCGACTTCGACACCGGCAACGGCGACGTCCGCTACCTCGTGCTCCGCGACGGCAAGGTCGCGAGCGGCCCCACGACCGTCCACCGGAGCTCGACCCTCTCGCGAAACCCGAGTATCCTGCTGGACGAGGCCACCCGGACGCTGCACATCGTCTGGGAAGAGGCCACCGAGGATTCGTTCGAGCTGGAGCGTCGCGAGATCCCGCTCGACGCGGACTGATGCTCGAGCGCGCGATCTCCTCGACCCGACGGCGTTGACGGGCGGTACCGGCTCCCCGATAATCCCGGGCATGCTTCGAGCCTTCTTCATCCCCGTCCGCCTGCCGGTCGTTCGAGCCGGAATCCTCTTGGCAGCGCTGGTCGCCGGCCAGGGGCTCGCGTCCCCGCTACCGCAGGGCGAGAGCCCAGACGGACGAGACCAGATCCGGACCATCCACCGCGCGTATGCCGCCGAGTACGAAGCGCTCGCGCAGAAGCTCCTCAGCCGGCGCTCGTACGGGCTGGCGCTCGACGCCCTGGACCGCGCCGCCGGCCTCGTGGACGAGAGCGACAAGGCCAAGTCCCTGAGGCAACGGATCGTCGAGCGGCAAGAGGCGCTGACGAGTATCGAGGTCGACCTCTCGACGCGTCCCCCGCGGACCTGGACCGGTGACGAAGGCCCCGACGCCCTGAAGATCGGCGGGGCCAAGGTGACCGCCCACGGCGATCGGATCGAGCTCGAATCCCAGGGGGGCACCGCGCGGGCCGCCCTGTCGACTCGCGTGCCCGAGCGCGCGTTCGAGGTGGAGGCCGAGCTGCGCTTCGACGGCAAGCCGGACGGCGGCGTGGTCGTCGACCTCGGACGCCAGGGTCGCCTCTCCGCGGCCCTCAACGGCTCACGGCTGGTCCTCCGTCTGACCGGGTCGCGCGAGGATCTCGAGCTCGGCGCACGGACGGGCGTCCCCGGCGCCCGCAACGGTAAGTGGCACCGCATCGCCGTTCGCGTCGTCGATCGGCAGGTGCGCGTGTTCTGGGACGGCGCCGAGCAGATCCGGGCCGAGCTCGAGTCGTCGGCCGAGGGTCGACCGGGCATCGCGATTCGCGGCAAGGCCAGTCTGAAACGCCTCACCGCGGGACCGACCGCGACGGCCCAGCTCGTCGATCGCGGCCGCCAGCTCTCGCGACGCGGCAAGCGCAACGAGGGCGCGCTCGTCCTGCGCGAAGCCGTACGCCTCGACGGGGACGATCTCGAAGCGCGATTCGAGCTCGCCTCCGCACTCGCTCGGGCCGGTCAGCCACGCGACGCCGTCCTCGAGCTCGAAGCCTTTCTGGCGGCGGCCGACGCTCGCGAGAAGCCCGACGCCGCTCGCGACCGAATCGTGGCTCGCGCGCAGACGGAGCTCGGACGCCAGTCCGCTCTCGGCGCCGAGGTTCGCGAGCTTGGCGGGCGACACATCGAGGCGTTGCGAGAGCTCGGGCGCTCGCTCCTCGATCGCGATCTACCCGAGGCTGCGGACGAGGCCTTCCTCGCGCTCCTCGCTCTCTCCCCCGACGACACCGCCGCCGAGAACGCAAGGCTGCTCGCCTACGATCGACGTCACGCCGGCGACGACGGATGGATTCCCCTTCCGCTCGCCGACGAGTTCGAGGGCTGGAACGTCGCCTCGGGCAAGCCCACGAAGCAGGACGACGAGCTCATCGCGCACGCGACGATGGACGACGCCGTCGAGCTCGTCTACACCTCGCTCCCGAGAGCCCCGCGCTTCCAGGTGCGCGGCAGCTTCCGCTCCGAAGGGATGTACGAGCTCGGCTTCGTGCTCGGCGAGAAGGAGGAGACGCGCCATCGGTTGCTGCTCCGAAACGTCTTCCGCCAGAAGAACGTCACGATCGAGAAGAGCGACGGAAGCGTGCGGTACCGCAACGTCCTGGGGCCGCGTGCCCCGCAGTCGGATCGCTGGCACGAGTTCGACCTGCTCGTCGACCGCAATCGTATCTCGCTCCGCGTCGACGACGATCCGATCCTCGACAAGGTGTTCTCGCAGCCGCTCGAGTGCGCTCCCGGGATCCGCGTCGCCACGCTCAGCAAGGGACGCTACCGCGATCTCCGCGTGCGCCTTCTCGCCAACGAGGAGCGCCTGCGTGAGGCCCTCGCGCGGTTCGAGATGCCGGACCTCATCCAGATCGAGGCCGAGGAAGCCTTCGAGCTCGGACAATCGCGCGGCGGCAACGGCGACAACTTCCACGCCCACGCCTACAACGGCACCGTGCTCGGCCAGGGCTTCGGCACCGACCCCGGACACTTCGCGGAGTACTCGTTCGACACCTTCGCGATGCCGGGAGCTCGACTGCACCTTCGCTACGGGTTCCGGGGCGCGGATCGCAGCCTCCGCGTGAGCCTCGACGGAGCCGCGCCCAAGGCGGTCGAGATCCAGGAGGTGCCGGGACGCAATCAGTACCGCGTGGCGACGATCGAGCTCGGAGACCTCGCGCCCGGGCGGCATCGCGTCCGCATCACGCCGGGAGAGACCCCGCGTGCGGTCGACCTCGACCGTCTGACCATCGCCGGACCGCAGCATCGCGCCGAGGACTTCACGGGCGTGGTCGAGGTGGAAGACCTTCCGGAATTCCGCATCCGCGTCTCGCCGGGCGTGCCGCTGCCGCTCGACGAGGGCGAACTTCTTCCGATGCTGCGCGAGATCCACACGTACATGGTGGACTACCTCGGGTATCGCGTCGACCGCCCGCTCACGCTGAACATTATCTCGCGCGAGTGCTGGGCCGACCCGCACGTCGGCGGCTATGCGACCGGCGGCCACCTCTACGTGCCGCTCGAGACCGTGCTGAACGACATCGGTATCGTGATCCACGAGCTGTCGCACTGCTTCGACTTCGGCAACGGACACTTTCCCCCGTGGCTCGGCGAGGGCAAGAGCGTCCCGATTCTCTTCGACCTCCTCGGCGACACCGGGAAGAAGTATCTCGGCCGCGTCTCGAGCGGTCGCGACGCGCGCTCGAAGGCCGGCCGCACCAGCCAGAAGCGCCTGATGGAAGGAGACGAGACGCTCATCCAGTACTGGGGAACGCCGAAGCTCCCCTACCGCGGCTCTCCGCTACGCGGTGCGTGCTACGACACCGCGGCCTACTACTTCGCCGAGCTGCATCGCCGCTACGAGCGTGGATGGCTCGCGCGCTTCCATGCGCTCATGCGCGCCGACCTCGATCGCGGGTCGTACTACATGCCGATACGCGACTGGGTCCTCGCCAACAGCGTGCTGATCGACTACCTGAGCCGCGCGACCGGGGACGACCTCCGGCCGATGTTCCGGCAGTTCGGCTTCCGCCTCGAGGAGGTCTATCCCGAGGGGGCCGTTCTCGAGGCCGACTGCGGGGACGACGACGAAGCGCACCTCTCGGTCTCCGCCGGCTCGAAGGCGGTGACGTTCGGGGACGAGGGCCGCGGGCGGACCGTCCCCGAGACCTCGCTCGCCTACGCCTTCCCGGTCCGACCCGACTCGCCGGGCATTCGGCTCGAGACCCGGGTGCAGGGCCCGGTCGAGGTTCGAGTCGGAACTCGCACCGTTGCGAGCCACCCGAACGCCGAGCCGGCGACGCTCACGGTGGACCTCGACCCGTCCGAAGTCGCTTCGAGTTATCGTGTTAGCGTCCACTACCACCGACTCGGGGAAACGGAGCCCGTGGTGGGTTGGCTACGGCTGACGCCCTCCGCGGCCCCCCGGCGCTGACACCAGCCCCCCCTTGCAATTTTCGCCCAAATCCCGTAGATTCGGTGGCTAAGGGCGGTTCCGCACACGGGATCACCAGCCGCAGGTCAAACACCCCCAGGGAGATTTTCGAGTCCAGCACCTGATTCGATTGTGCCGCTCTAGCGCACCGGCACAGCCGATCCATGAGGGAGTCCGTTGAGTCCCACCGCACCGATGAGTACCACCCACCGACCCCTCCGGGTCGCAGTCTATGTCTGCCTCGTCCTCTCCTTGGTCGCCGCAGTCACGATGCTCCGCCCGGAGTCCCGTATCGGGAATGAAGCGATCGCGAACGCGATCGAGAACCTCGCGACCGAGAAGGTCATGGTCATCATGGTCGATGGCCTGCGCCTCCAGGAGTCGTACAAGGCGAGCGAGACGACGCGAAGCCTCCGTCCTCCCGTCAACTACACGCCCCGCCTGACCGACGAGCTGTTTCCGCTCGGAACGCTCTACCGGGATGCGAAGACGGGCGTCTTCAACTCCACGACCACATCCTGCACGAACACGCTGATGACGGGTACGTGGCAGGAAGGCCCGAACCGCGGCCGCGGACTCGAGCTCGATGAAGAAGACTTCGTCGACAACCGCTCGCTCGACCGCACGATGCTCGAGCAGGCGCGGATCACCCTCGGGCTCGCGCAGGACGAAGTGGCGTTCATCACGGACAAGCTGAACACGCGCATCTCCGATCACAGCTACCACCCGGGCGCCGGATCGGCATTCTCGCCCACGTACGCCTCGTTCATCACGCGCTTCAACGGCACCGAGCCGCTCGGCGAAGAGACGTTCGTCGATCCGCTCGACAACTCGATGGTCGAGGTGCTCGACGTGGCGCGCGGGCTGATGGACTCGTCCGCGCCGGACCTGATGTTCCTGTGCCTCGGCCTGGTCGACATCGCCGGGCACCGAGCCGTTCGTCAGGACCTGAGCGACTACGAGCTCTACACGGAATCGATCACGGTTTTCGACGAGCTGCTCGTCGACTTCTGGAACGAAGTCCAGATGCACCCGGACTACGGCGGCAAAACGACGATGATCCTCTGCGCCGATCACGGCCGACACGAGGACCACAACGTCCGCTCGTTCGGAGAGCACACCGGCACGTGCGACGGTACGCGCGAGATCATCCTGTTCACGATCGGACCGGACTCGCCGCAAGGCCTCGAGGTCAACCGCCGCGTCTACCAGACATCGATCGCCCCCACCGCGGCGCGCATGCTCGGGATCGAGCTTCCGGAATCGGCGGATCAGCCGCTCTACGAGGCGCTCGGGCTGACGTCCGGCCTCGAGATCCAGCCGTTCATCCGCAACACCGAGATCGCGATCGATCCGAATGGCGTGCTGGTCGCGGCCTACCGCCGGACCGACCGCGGCGGAAATCACCAGATCGCCGTGCAGCGCAAGCCTCCCGGCGCGAGCTCCTTCGAATCCCCCGTCGTGCTGCAGACGCATCGCTGGCGCAGCCCCCAGTTCCTGGACTACCCCACCATCGTGACGGACGGGCCCGACATCCACGTCGCCGCGTGGCGCTGGAACGACAGCCAGCGCGCCAAGGGAGTCAACCACGAGTACCTGTACTGGAAGAGCAGCGACGCGGGCGTGAGCTTCACGACCGACCCGGCCGTCCTCACGACCGGCCGTCTCGAAGACACCGAAAGCGGCTATGCGTCCCTCGGCCAGGCCGAGCTCCACGTCTCGGGCAACAAGGACATCTTCTACGTTCCGACGATCCAGTACCCGACTTCGGGGAACCAGTCCGTGATCGTTCGGCTCTCGTCGGCGGAATTCGGCTCGCCCGATCCCGAGAAGGTTCCCGAGGACACGATCTCCGACGTGCGCCGCGTCGGACACCATCGCTGGCTCGACATCCTCGAAGGATCCGCGGGAACAACCTACGGGACGTACGCGATTCTCCAGGTGCCGACCGATCCGGACATCACGCCGTTCCGAGCGACCTGGGAGATCTACGCGAAGGATTTTTCGGCGACGGGCGGCAGTACCCCGGCGTGGCGCCTGACCGATAACAACAGTGTCCCCGATCTGCAGCCGTCATCGGCGATCGAGACCGACGGACCCGAAGATCGGATCCACCTGGTGTACGCGACGCTCACCCAGTCCGAAGGATGGCAGCTCGTCGCGACGACCAGCACCGACCTGGTCAACGGAACGTTCACGCCGCGGATGCAGATCACCAGCGGGCCGGAAGAATCGTGGGAGCCGGATATCCTCTACCACGACGGGATCGTGCACGTGGTCTACACGCGCTTCGACACCACGCCCCAGGGTGAGATCTACTACCTGCGCCTGCTGAACGGCAGCCCCATCACGCTGCCGCTGAACCTGTCGAACACGGCCGGCGAATCGCGCAACCCGCGCGTGGTGCTCGATCCGGACGAGACGAAGATCCACGTCGTCTGGGAAGAGGCGTCCGCCAACGAGGGGTATCGCCTCGAGCACGTGTTCCTGAACCTCTAGACGAGGACCCGGACGTAGGCGACGGCTCAGTCGCAGGCGGAACGCTCAGCCGGAGGCGGAGACTCAGTCGAGCGGCGATCGGCGGCTCGAGAGCTCACCGGTGGTGCCGAGCCGCGCGAGCAGGAGACGCCATCCCGTGACGTTCATCCGCAGGGCGCCCTCGAAGCTTCGCGCGAAGGCGTAGGCCCGCGGCGTCAGGAACGCCATCCCGCGAGCGATCGCCGTCCGGAAGACCTGCGACGACGCCTGGGTGCCACCCTGCCGGGACGTCGCCGCGATCGCCGCGACGCGCTCATTCGAACGATCCGCCCCCGTCCGTCGCGCGGACGCGAGCGTGCTCGGCGACACGATCGGCTCGACGCTCGCCTGCGATTCCTCGGCGACCGCGTTCGAAGCCAGCCCCGACGTCGCGTCGATCTCGGAATCCGCCGATCCGCCGGGCAGGAGTCCGCCGAGCGGGGCCGCGTAGCTCCGGGAGCGAACCGCCGTCGCCAGCCACTCGCCGGCCTCTCGGATGCCGGCGAGCCAGCGCGCTCCATGACCGGCCACATAAACCTTGAAGACCTGCTCCGCCATGGCCTTGTGCTCGGATTCCATCTGGCGGTGGTCTTCCTGGAGGCGGTCGTTCTCATGCGCGAGGAAGTCGCGCGACTCTTCCATCTCGTTCAGCGTCAGCTGCATCTCGCTCATCTGGCTCTCGAGCCGCGCGAGACGGGCGTTCGATCGATCGAGGTCCGTCTGCGCCGCGGCCAGCCGATCCGCGAGGTAGGTCTTGTCGCCGGACAGATCGCCGACCGAGCTGCGAAGTCGGAAATTCTCGCGCCGCGTGTTCCAGAGGTACCCTTCCTGCTTCCGGTACTCGCCCTGCAGCTGCAAGGCGTACACGAAGGAAGTGGTCGCAAAGCCGATGGCGATCAGGGCCCAGCAAAGGCGCAGAGGAGTCATCCCGCTGTCTCCCAGCTCGATTTCCGAATTCCGGGCGTTTCCGCGAAGCGGACAGAACGCCCCTTCTTCCTTCATCGTCAGGGTGAGGGCGACTTTGCACCGGGAATCCGGAGCCGGCGCGTGAATTCGCTCCGAGAGGCCCGGTTCCTCGCCTCGGACGAAGGCCGCGAGGCCCTGGCCCGGCTCTCCGATCCGGGGGACGCCCCCACGCCCTCCGGCCGCTCGCGCGATCTGCTCGCCCTGTCGAAGGACGCCCGGAAGCTCGTCGGATCCGAACGCGCGCCCGCCCTTCTCACGCAGCTCGAGCTGAGGAGCCGTGCCCGCGCCAAGTTCGCGAGAGCCGAACAGATGCTCTTCACGCGGGACGCCCTCGAGCAAGCGAGCGCCGAGGAAGTGGCCCGGTATCGAGCCCGGCGCTTCGAGGGCGCGCGGCTCGTCGTGGATGCGGGCTGCTCGATCGGCGGCGACCTCCTGGCGCTCGCGAGCGTCGCTCCCACGATCGGCATCGACCTGGATCCGACGCGCCTGTTCCTGGCCCGGGAGAACCTCCGCGTCCACGATCTCGCCCCCGCCTCGCAGCGGCTCGTGGCTGCCGACGCCCGCCGCTTCGACATCGACGTGGACGGGCTGTTCGCCGACCCCGCCCGCCGCGACGACGCGCGCAAACGGCTCGTCGAGCTCGACGAGATCCGCCCGCCGTTTCGCACGTTCGCGGCCCGCCTCGACCGCATCCCGCGCATCGGCGTGAAGCTTTCGCCGGCCGTCGACGTGGACCGGCTCCCCCAGGCGGCCGAGGTCGAGCTCATCTCGGTGCGAGGCGAGTGTCGCGAGGCCGTCGCGTGGATGGGCGAGCTACGCACGTGCGCGCGCCGGGCGACCCTCCTTCCGTCGGGCGAGACGTTCACCGCTCGGGACGAGGCCGCGCGACGAGTCGACGTTCCGGTCCGCGGCGCCGTCACGTGGCTCTTCGATCCGGATCCGTCCCTCATCCGCGCCGGATTGCTGCTGCCGTTCGCCGAGCGGCACGGACTCGACCGGGTCGACCCGCACCTCGCCTATCTCACCGGCGAGCGCGTTCCGGAGTCCGGTTTCGTCCGCGCCTACCGCGTGATCGAGTCGTTCCGGTTCGGCCTGAAGGAGCTCCGCCGCCGTGTGCGACAGCACGGGATCGGCCGCCTCGAAATCAAGAAGCGAGGATTCCCGATCGTTCCCGAAGAGCTCCGACGAAAGCTACGGCTCGACGGCGAGCGCGCGATGACGCTGATCCTCGCACGCATCCACGACCGCCACGAAGCGTTCCTCACCGAAGCAGTCGGCGACACGCCTCCAGCACCCTCTCGGGGCGAAGACGCTCCATGCAGCGATGATCGATCGGGCACGTCTTGAGGTGACAGGGCGCGCAGTCGACGTCCTCTCGGAGCACCACCGAGCGTTCGAGGTTCGTCGCGGAATAGCGAGGATCGGTCGGACCCATCACGCACACCACCGGGCAACCGACGGCGACGGCCACGTGCCGCGGCCCCGCGTCGGTCGTCACGAGAAGCGAACAGCGCCGTAGCACGGGCTTCAGCAGGTCGAGGGAGACCATCGTCCCGCCGTCATCGACCGGAGACTCCTGCATCTTCGATCGAATGGAGGCCGCGAGCTCCTCTTCGCCCGGGCCGTACAGGACGAGCACGCGTGCTCCCTCCCTCGTGAGCGCATCGCCCACCGCCGCGAACGACTCCGGGTTCCAGAGCTTCGACGCCCCGAACGACGCGCCCGGGTTGAGCGCGACCAGCCGCTCGCCGGCGCGGATCCCGAACGAGTCGAGGAGCTTCGCCCCCGCCGCCTCGGTCTCGGGCGGGATGAACAGCTCCATCCGATCGTCACCGCGTTCGAAGCCGAAGCTCTCGAGCAGATCGAAGTAGTACAGCGGCATCGGCTTCGGCACCCGCTTCGTCTTCGTCGCCATCTCGGGACGGAGCGTGTGCGTCAGCAGGAACGCGCGGCCCTGCAGGTCGTATCCGAGGCGCTGCCGCGCTCCGGAGGCCCGAGCCAGCCACGCCGAACGGAACGAGTTCGTCAGCACGATCGAGAGATCGAAGCGCTCGCGACGCAGCGCGCGCACCTTGCGGAGGAACCCGAAGGCCCCTCGGTCGGCGCCGCGCGCGTCGTACGTCATCACCTCGTCGAACCACGGCGCGCCGTCGTGCACGCGCTTCAGGTACGACCGCATCAGCACCGTCAAGCGAGCGTCGGGAAGACTCTCCCGGATGCAGCGGAACACAGGCGTCGCCATGGCGAAATCGCCGAGCCAGTTCGGCGCCTGCACGAGCACTCGTCGATATCGATCCCGGTCCAGCGTCACTCGGACTCTCCTCCGGCTTCGCGGCCCTCTTCATTCGTTGCGCGGCCCGTGACGAGATCCGCGAAGCGATCCCGCCACACCCCGAGATCGTAGGATTTCTCGAGTCGCGCGCGAGCCGCCGTCGCGATCGCCTCGCGACGCGAGGGGTCCGCGTGCAGCTCGCGAAGCGCCTGGCGAATCTCGTCGGCGGTCGATGCGGCGATCCCGCAGCCGTCCGCGATCATGTCGCCCTGGACCCCCACCGGCGCGGCCACCGCGGGAACCGACGCCGCGAAGTACTGCAGCAGTCGCAGGCCGCACTTGCCCCGGCACCAACGATCGTCCCGAAGCGGCGACAGGCCGACGTCCGCCTCCGCGAGCGACGCGGCCTCCGTCTCGGCGCTCCAGGGCACGGGCTCGATCGGAACGTGCGTCGCGATCGAGGGAGCCGCATCGGCGATGACGCGAAGGGTGCCGACGACGCCTTCCTCGACGAGCGGATCCAGCGCCGGGAGCACGTCCTCGAGAAACGGAAGCGTGCTACGCGAGCCGATCCAGACGAGACGAAGCGGCCGCACCGATGCGTCCCGCGCCGCCGGCTTCGGATACGCCGACGCGTCCACGACCGTCGGGACGACCACCGTCCGCGAGTTGAGGGTCTTCGCGTACTCCTCGAGCACCGCGTTTCCGAGGATCAGCTGATCCGCCGCCGAGGCCGCCGCGAAGAACCGGATCCAGCGCGTGAACGAGCGGCGCTTCCCGGAGGTCGAATCCGGAAACTGAACGGCGTCATCGACGTCGAGCGTGAGATGCGCGGCGTATCGACGCAGGACACGGAAGTCGAACGGGTGAACGAGCCGACGCTGCAGAACGACACGATCGAACGCGCCCGCCCCGAGAAAGAGCGCGCGTCGCTCACCGCGGCTGCTCGGCACGGCCTGCAGCTCGAACGACACGCCTCGAGCCTCGAGCGTGGGCAGGTACTGGCGTATGCGGTACCGCGTGCTCGCGCCGACTTCGTTCTCGGTCAGGAACAGGATCCGCACGCTACGCCCCCTTCCCTTCGCGCTCGGCCGCGGCGCGAACGAGCACCGCCTCCACGGCATCGAAGCACCGGGACCAGGACAGGCCCCTCACGTCGCGCCGCGCCGCCGCCGCACGCGCGCTGCGGTCGGCGGGATCGAGGAGCGAGCGCATCGCACCGGCGAGCGCCCCCACATCGGCCGGATCCTCGAACACGATGCCGCCTTCCGATCCGGGTGGCACGGCGCCGTTGAAACGTGTCGTGATCACGGGAAGCCCCGAGGCCATCGCCTCGAGCGTCGCGAGCGAACAGGGATCGTGGTACGTCGGCAGCACGAAGACATCGGCGGCGCGATAACGGCGCTCCGGCTCCGCGGACACCCCCGGAAAGCGAACGAGCTCACCGACGCCCAGCCGACGGCTCAGACCGATGTACCGTCCCGGCGCGTCGCGTCCGAGGACGGCGATCCGAAACGAGTGGCCTTCATCGCGAAGCTGCTTCGCCGCGTGGATCAACCACTCGAGGCCCTTGAGCCGGAAGTTATGGCTCACGTGCAGGAACAGGGTCGCGCCGTCATCGCAACCGAGATCGCGTCTCAGACGAGCCAGGTCTTCGCGTCCGTCCGCGGGATGGAAGCGATCGCTGTCGACTCCGTTCGGGACGACGTCGATGCGCTCGGGATCGACGCCGTACGCGTCGACGAGACGACCGCGCACCATTTCGGAGACCGCGATGATTCGCGTGCGCGCATCGTCGAAGATCGCGCGCTCGGCGGCCCGGAAGACGCGCTGCTTCGGAGACAGGTTCGCGGCCAGGCGACGCAGGGCCTGAGCCGGCGCCGGGTACCCCGCCACCTTCCGCTCCCACGAATCGACCCACGAACCGCCGTGCGGATAGTACACGTCGACTCCCGGAGAATGACGGAGACCGACGACCACGTCGCAGCCCTCGTCCCGTGCGGCGGCGAGGGCGCGGCGCGCGAAGGTTACCTCGCGCCAGGCGCGCGGCCCCCCGGCCCGCACTCGCGTCCAGTCGAGCCCGGACGGCCCGTCGCCGCTCCACTCCATCGCGTACAGACCGATCGAGTGACCGCGTCGTGTCAGATGCTCGAAGAGCCCGGCAAGCGCACGTTCCATGCCGCCGATCCCGGGATCGAAGCGGTCGAGGACGAAGCCGATGCGTAGCGGTCGCACCGTCATGACGCGTCACTCGCAGACGAGCGCTGGTTGCGAGGCACGTGTGCTGCCATGCGCGCCGCTTTGCTCAGGACCCGGCGAGCGAAGCGGCGCTCCTCCATCGCCAGCGGATGACATCGCAAGTACTCGCGCAGGAACCGGAGCCTCTCGCTCCGACTCACGGAGATCCGACGCGAGGAATGGTACAGCGCCGCGATATCCTTCACGAACCAGCGCACGCGAACGCGATCGCGAAAGCGCATGCGATCGAGGTCGATGAGCGTCAGCTCCGGCAGGCGTCCCTCCGGCTTCCGGATGAGGATGTGGCACAGGTAGAGATCCTTGTGGATCCCGCCCGCGCGGTGCAGCGTCCCCGCGAGCCAGGCCACGGCCCGCACGAGATCGCGGCGTTCCCCAGCCGTGAGCGACCGAGCCGACGAGCTCGCGAGCCAGTCATCGAGCGGCTCCGTGCGCGTGACCTCTTCGGTGACGACGAACGAGGCCCCGCGTCCTATCGGTGCCGCTTCGCCGAGCGCCGCGGGCTCCGCCGAAGACACTCCGAGCGCGCCGAGCAACCGCCCGTTCTCCCACTCGTACGCCGCGCGCGTCGCCGGTTCGGCCGACGACCGCCTTCCGATCCACGACATCGGCCCGCGCCTCCGTCGGACGAAGCGCTTCATGTAGAACGTCGCCTCCCCCGAACGATAGCCTCGCGCACGGATCCGGACGTTCTCGCGATCGGGAAGTCGACGCAGCCGCTCGCCGCCCCCGTACGAGAGACCCTCCTCGATTCCGCCGAGCCCTTCCTTGGCAAGAAGGTCGAGCCATCGCCTCGAAGACACGTATCGCCCCGCCGAAGAGGTGGTGACGTCATACGGGGCGACATCCTCGCGTACCGCCTCCCGGAGCAGCGCCATCCTGCCTCGCGCCGCACGCAGGCGCCGCGGGAGTGAGCGGTCCGACGTCGCGATCGCAAGAGCGTGCGCGAGCACCCCGAAGCCCAGGAGGCGCGCCGCCGTGGACAGACGCCGAAGCGCGAGAACGGCATCGAGGCGAACGAGCTCCTCCGCGAGATCCTCACCGCCGCCGTCGACCGGGAACGAGAACGATCCGGAAGCCTCGCGCACGATCAGGGACGGACGAAGGAGCGGACGCCTCCCGCCCGAGACCGCATTCGCGAGGTCGCCTCCGACCCTTCGGAGCTCGTCGGACGCTTCACGGCTCGCGATCCGATCCTCGAGGGTACACGCTCCATTCGGAAGCTCGATCGCGAACCCGCGGCCCGCCGGCCCCGTCGCCTTCCACACCACGCGTGCATCCACTGCGGGTCGGATCCCATCTGCATCGGCGGGAGTGAGGACGACGATAAGCTCACGCTCCGGCGATGGAATATCGAGCGTGTGACGGGTCACCCGCAGCGTCGGTGAGAGAAGGACGAGGCGCCCCCCCGGCCGATCGAAGACGGCCCGGGGGTCCGTGAATCCGTGGGCCCTCGCATGGGGCAGGAAGTCCCGCGCACAATCGACCCTCCATCGATCGGATTCGAATCGATGGTACGCATCGTTCACGGACACGGGACGCCCCTCGCGCCGACCTGTGGACTGCGAAGACGCGTGCCTCTCAGCTCGCGCCGACGAGCTCCGGCTTGCGGACCTTCGTCGTTCGCCGTCGCGGCTTGGCGCTCGCCGCAGCCTTCTTCTTGGCGACCTTCTTCTTCTTCGCGGTCTTCTTCTTGGCGGTCGCCTTCGCGGCCGTCGCGGTCTTCGCCGCCTTCTTCCGCGTGGTGGTCTTGCGCGTCGAAGCTCCCGCCTTCGCGGCCGTCGTCTTCTTCTTTGCGGACGCCTTCTTCGTCGTCGTCTTCTTGGAAGCGGCCTTCTTCGGCGCCGCCGGTGCGGCCTCTTCGGCCGACTGGATCTTCTTCACGAGCACGGCCACCGAGGGGCCCTTCTTGCCGCCCGCCGCATAGACCTTTCCGCCGCCGCTCTTCATCGCCTTCTTGTCGGCGGCGAGGGTCGGAGACGAATCGATTCCAGTGACGAGGATGTCGGGGCTCAGGATCTCCGGAACCGAATCTTCCTCGCCGACGCTCACGACGTAGTTGACCGGCTCGAGGCATTCGACGAACTCGATGCGTTCCTTCTCGCTGAGGAACGGACGTCCCGCCTCGCCGAGCGAACGGGCCGACTCGTCATCGTGGACGCCCACGACGAGATAGTGGCCGCGGCTCTTCGCGTCGATGAGGGCACGGGCCTGACCGACGTGGACCACGTCGAAGACGCCGGAGGCGTAGACCACCTTCTTCCCCTGGGATTGCAGCGCCGCGACGATGGCCGCGAGGTCCTGAGTCTTGCGGACGAACTTACCCATCTTCCCTCCCCGACAAGGCTGTTGGTTCGGCTCTCGGGTTCGCGGGAACGATTCCGACGAGACCCGTCGCACTACCACCTCGACTACCCGGCTCGGCTCGCTTGGAGCCTCCCGGGCCACCCACCCGGGATGCAGCGATCGAGGTACCGCCATGGTGGAGATGATAGCAGCCGAACCCCTGCGTGCAACCCGGGCGCCCCTCGCACGCCGGTGAGACCGCCCGTCGTGCCGGCTCAGGCAGGATCGGAAGAGCGGTCGTGGCAGGCGAGGATGCGGTCGACGATGCTGGTCGTCGACTGGCCGGCGACGAGCGGCGCAAGAACCACCTGACCGCCGTAACTCTCGACGAATTCACGTCCCACGACGCCCTTCTCTCGCCAATCCTCCCCCTTCACGAGGACGTCGGGCCGGATCCGCTCGATCAGCGCGAGCGGGGTCGACGTCTCGAAGGTGACGAGGAAGTCGATCATCTCGAGCGCCCCGAGGACCTGCAGCCGCTCGCGAACGCTCTGGATCGGCCGGCCCTCGCCCTTGAGATCGCGGACGGATTGGTCGCTGTTCACGCCGACCACCAGGCAGTCGCCCTGGGAACGCGCAAAGTCGAGGTAGTGGATGTGCCCGGCGTGGATGAGATCGAAGCAGCCGTTCGTGAAGACGATCCGGCGACCCGAGGATCGCAGGTCGTCGAGATGGAGCGCCAGGTCTTCGAGCGGCCTCTCCTTCGCGGTATGGAAGGGACTGCCCTCGAGCAGCCTCGCGACCACCTCGGCGCGCGTGACGACGGCGGTGCCGACCTTGCCGACGACGATGCCCGCGCCTTCGTTGGCCAGCTGGATCGCCTCTTCGAGCGAGGCGCCCGCGGCCAGGGACAGCGCCAGGATCGCGACCACCGTATCGCCCGCGCCGGTCACGTCGTACACGGCACGCGCCCGCGCCGCGACGCGAATGGCCCCCGCATCCCGCGGGTGGGCGTAGATACCGCCGGCGCCGAGCGTGATCATCGCCGCCTCGAGATCGAGCTCGTTCACGAGCGACGCGCCGGCCTCGGCGAGCTTCGCGTCGTCGTCGAGCGCGAGCCCCGTCACCCTCTCGGCTTCGAGCCGGTTCGGCGTCAGGATCGACGCGCCGCGGTACTTCGCGAAGTCTCGTCCTTTCGGATCGACGACGACGCGGCGATCGGCAGCGCGGGCTCGCTCGATCACGGTCCGCAAGATCCCGTCGGTGAGCGTGCCCTTGCCGTAGTCCGAGAGAACGACGAGATCGGCCCGTCCGATCCGTTCTTCGAGCACGCGGCCGAGCTCGCCCTCGACATCGCCCGAGAGCGCGCGAACGTCTTCGCGATCCACGCGCAGCACCTGCTGCGCGCTCGCCACCATGCGCGTCTTCTCGATGGTCGGGCGGCTCGCGTCGCGAAGGATGCCGGACGTGTCGATGCGCGCTCCGGCGTCGGGGCCGAGCGTCGCGAGCGCACTCACGAGCCGCTCCCCCTGCTCGTCTTCGCCGACGACGCCGACGACGTCGACGTGCGCCCCGAGCGCGTGCAGGTTGCGAGCCACATTCGCAGCGCCGCCGACACGGTTCTCCTCACGCTGCACCGCGAGCACCTGGATCGGCGCTTCCGGTGAAACGCGATCCACGCTCCCGAACACGTAGCGGTCGAGAATCAGGTCACCCACGACAAGGACGCGGGGCTGACCGAAATCGGTGATCCGACGGGCGAGGTCCGTACTCATCTCTACTGACGCGCTTCCTCCGGCTCCGCGAGCCGGGTCAGAACCCCGAGCCGCAGGAGCGGCACGAGAATCTCGTGGTGTCCGATCAGGTTGTACCCCTTTTCGGCGGGTCGCTCCACCACGTTCACCCGCGGCCGGTAATGGACGAGCATGTCGAGATTGGCCGTCGTCAGGTTCTTCACCGGATGCCCGAGATTGCGGGCCACGTTCACGGCCTTCAGGAAGACCTCGGGGAGCACCACCGCCGAGCCGATGTTGAGCCAGACGCCGTCGTCGAGTGCGGCGACGAACGCGCTCAGGATCCGGAAATCGTCGAAGCTGCTCTCGCCGATGGCGGCCCCGTCCGCGTGCGCCGACATGTGCGTGATCTCGGCACCGAGCGTGGCGTGAATCGTGAGGGGAAGATCGAGTCGCGCCGCGGCCGCCGCCACCGAGAGCGAGGCGTGCGGGAGCTCGAGCTCGAGGATCTTTCGGCCGAGCGCCCGTCCGAAGCCGCAGCCGTCGGCCCGGGCCGCCTTCGTGGCCGCATTCACGACCTCGGCCGTCTCACGCGCCATCCCGAAGCTTCCGTCGCGGATTCCCTCCGCCACGTCCTCGGACGTCTGGCCGTTCATCGCGAGCTCGAGGTCGTGGATCGCGCCCGCGCCGTTCATGGCGAGCGCATCGAGAATCCCCCGCTCCATCAGGTCGATGAGCAGCGGGGCGAGCCCCACCTTGAGCACGTGGCCGCCGATGCCCGCACCGACTCTCGCGCCGGCGCGATGGGCCCGCGCGATATCGTCGACGAGCGCGTGCAGCGTGCGTCCGGCGAGGATCTTGGGAAGCGAATCGAAGAACGTGCGGAAGTCGGTACCGGCCTCGAGCGTCTTCGCGAAGTCGTCCCCCGCGACGAGGCTCTTGCGGTCGCGAACGCTGTAGGTCTCGAGCTCGCCGAAGTCGAGATCCGGCAAGGGAGGCTTCGCGGGCGGTCGGGTCACTTGTACGGACTCTCCTCTCCCTCGGGGCGCGTCTTCCAGCGGCGATGCAGCCAGAGATACTGACCCGGGTTCTTGCGCACGAACGACTCCATCGCGAGGCTGACCTCCTGGGTCATGCGGCGCACCTCTTCCTCGCGCGGACGCGAAGTGTCGGGTTCGATGACCGCATCGACGAAGCCGCGGAACCGGAAGCGGCCTCCGACGCGCTGACAGTGGCCGACGATCACCGGGATGTCGAAGCGATACGCGAGCAGCGCCGGGCTCGGAATCGTGGACGAAGGCACACCGAAGAAGTCGACGAAGATCCCGTGCCTGCGCGCATCCTGGTCGGCCACGAAGCCCACCGACTCGCCGGCGCGGAGAAGGCGGATGAGCTCCGTCATCACGCCGTACTTCGAGACCACGCGCTGGCCGAGCATCTCGCGCGACCGCACGAGGTAGTCGTTGATGAATCGATTGCGCATCGGACGAGCGAGCGCATGGAAGGAGTGACCGACGCTGCCGACGGCCGTGCCGAGAACCTCCCAGCTCCCGTGGTGCCCTGTGACGTAGATCGCGAACCCGTGCTTCGCCTTCGCCTTGTCGGCGAGCTCGATGTTCGGTCGGTCGATGTATCGATCCACGTTCTCGGGTCGGAGCAGCCGCGGGATCGTCACGACGTCGAGCGACACGAGGACCATGTTCTGGTAGGACTCGCGGACGATCTGGTGCTTCTCTTCGGGGGTGAGCGTGTCGCCGTAGGCGATGTCGAGGTTGATGAGGGCCGTCCGGCGGTGGCGCGTCCCCAGTCGGTAGCCGAGGGTTCCGAGACCGCGACCGATCGCGTAGACCATGCCTACGGGAAGAAGGCGCAGAAACCCGGAGAACCCGCGGAACGCGAGATACTGGAGGTACTGCGCCGCCGTGCTGCGCTCGCGCTTGCTCGACCGCGCGGGGCGGGCTCCGGGCGCCCGAGCTCGCCGCCGTGGCCAGAAAGGTCGCTCGAGGGACGCA
>CAZQZX010000103.1:0-22274 GCA_964597885.1 uncultured Planctomycetota bacterium | reverse complement strand
CCTCGACCTTCTTGAAGCTCGCCGGGCCCCCCGTCGGGCCGAGCGCCGCATCCTCCCAGGCGTGGACGGGCTTTCCGCTCTTCTCCTGGCTGACCATCGAGGCCGTGATCGACGCGAGCCGGTCGCTCTTCGAGGCGCTCGATCGCTTCAGTCCGGAGAGCGATCGGAGCATCCATCGCGAGCCGGTCTGGCCGCTGCGGACTCGCTCCTCGATGATGCCGAGGTATCGATCGATGTCGGCCGTGTCGATGTGGCTCAGCTCGAGTCCTTCGCGGGCTCGCGGGATGATTTCCTGCAGGAGGAGGTCGGTCGCCGGGACCGTGATGCGACCGAGCCACGTGAAGTTGGCGTCGAGACCGAGGCGCGAAGCCGCGACGAAGTTCGTGCGTACGTCGTCGAAGTCGATCTTCTCGCGGATGTCGATTCGCTCGTGCGAGAGCGCGCTCATGATGCCGAACCAAAGCGCGGCGTTGGCCACTTCGTCGGCGGGCGTCGGACCGGCCGGGAGGTAGCGATTCTCGATGCGCAGGTGCGCCTTGCCGCCGAGGATTCCGTAGCAGGGGCGGTTCCAGCGATACACCGTGCTGTTGTGGAGCTGAAGCGCGCGGAGCCTCGGCGGGATTCCCGCGCGGAGCGCATCGAACGGATCCTCGCTCTCCTCGGCGCCGATCAGCACGCGGAAGCGCGTGATGTCCTCGCGGAAGATCTCGAGGACCGATTCTTCGACCCACCGATTTCCGAAGCTGACCCGCGGGCTGAGCTCCCGCATGTGCGTGCTCGAGCGTCGCGTGTCGAGCGACTGCAGGAACAGCGCGATGCGCGTCTCTCGCCAGAGTCGTTTACCGAACAGGAGCGGCGAGTTGGTGGCCGCCGCGAGGACCGGTCCCGATACGGTCTGGGCGAGGTTGTAGAGCTTCGCGAACTCCTCGGCGCCGACCTGGAAGTGAACCTGGAAGCTCGTGTTGCAGGCCTCGAGCATCACGGTCTGATGCTGGAGGTTGAGCTCGTCGGTCCCCATGATCCGGAGCTCGTACGGGCCGCCGCGGAGCTTGGTCATCGCGTCGTTGAGCGCCGCGTAGCGCGGCAGGTCCGTCATGTTGTGCAGACCCATGTCGGACTTGCGAAGCGTCGGGAGGATTCCCGTGAGCACGGCGTCGATGCCCTTCGAGTCGCCGACCGCCCGCAGTCGAGCCAGGAGCTCATCGATCTGCTCGTGGATCTTCGCGAGGCACTTGCCGCCGAACTCGACCGGATCGAGATTGAACTCGATGTTGAACTTGCCGAGCTCGGTGGTGTAGTGGTCGTCGTCGGACAGGGCCTCGAGGATTTCATGCGAGCGCGGAGCCGGCTCGAAACGATTGTCGACGAGGGCGAGCTCCTGCTCGGCCCCGATCCGCCGGATACCCTCCTCGATCATGCCGTCGCCGAGCATGGTCTCGAGCGCGCGCACGTCCTGCAGAAGGCTCTTCATGAACTGGCGAAGCTGTTCGTCGCTCGCCAGTTCCTCGATATGCTTTTCACCCATCGATCGCGCTCCTCATATTCGGGACTGATTGTAAGGAGGCCCCGAGATGTTGACAAGGGCGGCGTACACCGCGCGGTGCCCTCGAGCCGGGAGGGATCGGAATCGGCGCCGTCAAATGCGGCCACTCAGCAGATTGGCCATCGGTTGCCCCCATTCGGTCTGCCGGAGGTAGATCCTCACGACCGAGGTGAGCGGGGCGGCGATGAGCATGCCGGGGATTCCCCAAATCGTGAACCAGAACATGAGGGAGAGGAGCACCGTGATCGGGTGCAGGTCGAGCCCTTCTCCCTGGACGAGCGGCTCGATGACGTTCCCGATGGCGAACTGGACGGCCCCCGGCCCGAGGATGGCCAGGAACATCGGCAGCTCGAAGCCGAACTGACCGAGGGCGACCGGCGCCGGCAGCAGCGTCGCGATCAGCGATCCCACGGAGGGGACGAAGTTGAGCGCGAAGGCCGCGACCCCGAAGACGAACGCGAGCTCGAGGCCGACGAGTGTGAGGATCAGCCAGACCAGGACTCCGGTGGCAAACGAGACCGTGACCTTGATGACGAGGTACCGGTTGATCGTGAGGGAGACCTTGCGGAGGAACGGGGACTGCGAGCGTTTCTTGCCCGAGAGCAGATATCCGAAGAAGATGAGGACGAGCGCCGTGTTCGAGATGAAGCTCGGCAACCGCGAGGCGGCGTCGACGATCATCGGTTGTAGCGCGCTCAGCGCGGCACCGCCTTCGGTGATCTCGTCCCAGCCGTACTTGTCGAGATCGACGTTGAGCTTGGTCGCGAGGCCCTCGACCGTCGTGAAGGCCTGCTGGACGTTCGCTTCGTACTTCGAGAAGTTGTTGACCAGCGTTTCGACCGATCGGGCGACCATGGCGGTCGTGATGAACAACAGTACGATCGCGCCCGTCAGCGAGAGCGTGACCGCGGCGAAGTGCGGAACGCGAAGCCGCTTCTTCAGCACGTCCGTGATCGGCGCGAAGATGTAGTAGAGGAAGAGCGCGATCACGAAGGGCACCATGACGGATTTCATGGCGCGCAGAGAGAAAGCGATGGCAATGGCGGCGAGAATGATCGCCGAGTAGGTGAGGGCGCTACGCTTTTCGACCTGTGGATCGGTCACCCTGCATCTCCGCGACAACGGATCGGGTTGCCGGTCGTTCTCGCGGGAACCCGGCGAGCAGGGATCCTATCAAATGCCGATTCGCGGCGGGCCGGCCCCGCGCGCCTCCACGGGATGGCATTCGCGGGGCACCGTGCCCGATCCGTCAGAGCCCGAGTGCGAGGGCTCCCTGGTACGCGATGAAGGCGCCGATCCAGGCGAGGGCGGTCATGTAGACGAAGGCGAACACGGGCCACTTCCAGGAGCCCGTCTCGCGCGCCATCACGGCGAGCGTCGACATGCACTGCGCGCAGAGCGCCACGAAGACCATGATCGAAAGGGCGACCGGCACGCCGTACTTCGGGCTTCCGTCCGCGCGGACTTCACCGGACAGCCGTTCGGTGAGCCCCTCGCCTTCGTCCTCTTCGTCGAGCCCGTAGAGGATATTGAGCGCCGACACCACGACCTCTCGCGCCGGGAAGGCGGCGACGGCGGCGGTCCCCATCTTCCAGTCCCATCCCAGGGGCTCGACGGCGGGCTCGATCGCGTGCCCGATGCGGCCGAGCGCGCTCTGGTCGAGCTGGGCGGTCGCTTCCTCGCGGTCGATCTCGGCGATGCGCTCTTCGCGTTCCTCGCCGTCGAGCGTGGCGGCGGCCTCGGAGCGGCGATCCTCGAACTGTTCGGCGAGCGAGTCCGAGCGGGGGAACGTGGCGAGGGCCCACACGAGGATCGACATCGCGAAGATGATGGTGCCCGCGCGGGTCACGAAGGCCTTCGAGGCGTGCCAGGCCCGCATCCCGATCGCACGGGGGACGGGCATGCGGTACGGCGGCAGCTCCATGACGAACGTCGACGGCTCCCCACGGACGAGGAATAGCCGCAGGACCAGCGCGACGAGCACGGCCGCCAGGACGCCGACGAAGTACATCGCGGCGAAGACGAGACCCTGGACGGGAAGCCCGAGGAACGTCGTGGCGGGGATCAGCGCGCCGATCACGATCGTGTAGACCGGGATGCGCGCGGAGCAGCTCATGAGCGGCGCGACGAGAATCGTCACCAACCGATCCTTGGTGCTGCCGATCGATCGCGCGGCGAGGATTCCGGGGATGGCACACGCGAAGGAGCTCAGCATCGGGATGAAGCTGTGCCCGCTGAGGCCGCACCATCGCAGGAGGCGGTCCATCAGGAACGCGGCTCGAGCCATGTATCCGCAGTCTTCCAGGATCGCGATGAAGACGAACAGGAGCGCGATCTGCGGAAGAAAGATGAGGACTCCGCCGACGCCCGCGATCACGCCGTCGACGAGCAGGCTCTCCAGGAGGCCGCCTTCGAGCGAGGTCCCGGCAAAGGCTCCCGAGGCGAGGCCGGAAAGCCAGCCGAAGGCACCGTCGATCGCGTCCATGAGCGGTCCGGCCCAGCGGAAGATCGAGAGGAACACCGTCCCCATCACGGCGACGAACGCGACGAGTCCGAGCACGCGATGCGTGAGCACGGCGTCGATGCGATCCGTCCATCCCGCCGAGCGGTCGGTGCGGCGGACCGCGCCGGCGAGCGTCCCCTGGATCCAGCCGTAGCGGCTCGTTGCCTCCAGGGCGGCGAGCGAACCGTGGCGACTCGTGAGCGCGGTTCGTGCATCGACGAGGGCCCGCTGGAGGCGTTCACCGTCGGCACGACGGATGAGCTCACTCTCGACGGGACCGGTCTCGTCGATCAGCGCTCGCAGCGCGAGGTACGGAGCGACGCCGAAGTCGGCGGCGAGGCGCTGGGCGTCGCGCTCGAGGTCCGCATCGAGTGCGGCGATGCGGCCCGGCGGAGCCTCGTCGAGACGGCGCTTGATTGCATCCTTCAGCTCGTCGAGCCCCTTCTTGCGAGCCGCGACGATCGGCACGATCGGAGCGCCGAGCGATTTCTCGAGCGCGGGAACATCGAGCTCGATTCCCTGCCGTTCCGCGTCGTCCATCATGTTGAGAGCGAAGACGGTCGGCAGGCCGAGGTCGAGGACCTGCGTCGCGAGGTAGAGATTGCGCCGCAGGTTCGTCGCGTCCAGGACGGCCACGATCAGCGACGGCCGTTCCTCGCCGGGAAGATCGCCGAGCAGGGCGCGGATGACGATGAGCTCGTCCGGGCTGCTGGCGGCAAGGCTGTACGTACCTGGAAGGTCGACGATCTCGATTGCGTCCGAAATCGTTCCGGTCTTCCGCTCGACGGTGACGCCCGGATAGTTCCCGACACGCTGAGAGAGGCCCGTCAGCGCGTTGAACAGCGTGGTCTTGCCCGTGTTGGGATTGCCGACGAGGGCAACGCGATGATGGGAGGTCGTTGGAGTCGTTGTCGTCATGGGAGGGTTACGGCACCAGCAGAACCTGGCGAGCTTCGGACTTCCGGATCGCGAGGCGCGACGCGTCGACGCGAATCTCGATCGGATCGCCGAGGGGCGCGACGCGGACGACCGTCACTTCGGTGCCGCGGACCAGGCCGAGCTCCTGCAGGCGCTGCGCGAGGGGGCCGGTGGCGTCGACGTCGAGGATCTCGCCGCCGGATCCCGGTCGGCAGTCGCTCAGGCGTCGCGTGGAAGAGATCATCGGGCGGCCTCCGACACGTCGGATGCCGCGCATCGGCCGGACCCGCAGCAGCCGCCTTGCGCTTGCGCTCGCGGACCGCGCAGTCCTCGGAATGCGCTTCGCGCGCAGTAGGCCGCGGCGAGGGTGACGATCAGGCTGACGAGGGCCAGTTCCCATCCCATGCGGTGGATTCCGTTCTCGGTTTCGATTCGATCAGCTGTCGAGCAGGAGGTAGAGCTGCGACACGTGCTCGGATTCGGTCGCGATCTGAGCCCGGACGAACTCCTCGAGCGCGACGTCTTCGCCGGACATCTCGAGGAGCTCCTTGTAGCCATCGAGCGCGGCTTGCTCGAAGGCGAGCGCGGTGCGGATGGCATCGGCTCCGGTCGTGAGCCCGTCGTTCAGCTCGACGTTGAGCTTGAGCTTCGGTGTTCCGCCGAGCTGGATGACCTTCTCGGCGATCTTCTGCGCATGCTCGAGCGTCTCCGCGATTCCGTCGAGGAGCGTCTTGCGGACGGTGACTCGGTCGAGTCCCTTCACGGTCGCGGCGAGGTGGAGGTAGCGCAGCGCCGCCTCGACCTCTTCGGCAAACAGCTCGTTGAGACGCTGCTGGATCTCTTGTCGGTTGGTGTTGCTCATGGAAGTCGGCTCGCTCACTTCTTCGGGCGGGGTTTCGCTTCGGAGTCGACCCCGGGCTCGGCCGTGGCGGACTGATTGGCGAGCTCGCTGACGAGACACTCGCCCTCGCACACGGGGCAGTGCTCGACGTCGCCGTTACACGGCTGGTCGAAGCCCTTGAGGGTGCGAAGGAACGTATGGGCACTGGGATGATCGGACTCGACGAAGCGCATGAAGCGCGCGACCCGGTCCGCGGTTTCGTTGCTGATCAGATGCTCGATCTTGCAGGTATCGATGTCGGCCTGCGCCTCGTCGATGCCGAGCGTTTCCACGAAGAACTTCAGCATGATCTGCTTCTTCGCAGTGACCGATCGCGCGATGTGCTCGCCGGCCGGCGAGAGCCCGAGGAAGCGTCGGTCGTCTTCCGTGACGAGGCCCCGCTGCTTCAGCCCCTTGAGGGTGATCGACGCGCTGCCTCGCGTGATCTCGAGCATCCGGGCCACGTCGGAGACGCGGGCGTAGCCATACTCGGCGAGCAGTTCCCAGATCGCGACCAGGTGATGGGCCGCAGAGTGGGAGATCGGGTTCTGGTCGAATTCCTTCCAGGAGTCCATCATCGGGAACACCTCCTCGATCGAGTTGTTTGAACTATAAAACAATTCGATGGGGGGTCAAGGCAAGCGGTTTCGCCAGGAACCGCCGGATTTGCGGGCGCCTCGTAAGCCCATGGAGAGTAGCGAGCTTAGCGACTGTCCGCCACCGCGGCGCAAGGGAATCCTCCGGAATCGTTTGACCGGGGCCCGTTGTGGCTGTATACATTGTCGGACTTGTACGACTTGTACGAGGGGATTCTGTAAGCTCTCCTGGGGCGCGTGTGCGCGGGGGGAGCACTCTCCTGGGGCGCTCTGCGCGGGGAGAGAAACGCGGGAAATGGGAACGAGGAGATGACATGAACGACACCAGCCGGGGTGGCTTTACGCTCATCGAGGGCCTCATCGTCGTGACGGTGGTCGCGACGCTGTCCGCGATGATCCTGCCCAACCTACTCAGCTCACGGTCTTCGGCCAACGAGACTGCGGTACTTTCCACCCTCAAGACGATTTCGACGGCTCAGAACACCTTCAAGACCCGCGTCCTGGTCGATCGAGACTTCGACGGGGAAGGCGAGTTCGGCTATCTCGCCGAGCTTTCGGGTGCCGTGACGCCTCGCGGCGGGGTGGATCCGATCAAGCCGATCATCCTGAGCCAGAGCTTCCAGATCATCGAGAATCGAAACGCCAACAAGAGCGGCTACCTGTTCCAGCTGAGCCTCCCGCAGGACGACGGTTCGGCGGCGCCGGAAGCGCTCCTGGGTGGCGAGGATCCGACGACGCCGAGCGACAGCGAGTCGTCCGAAGCCGTCTGGGTCTGCTACGCGTGGCCGAAGGTGCGCGGATCGACGGGGACCCGGACGTTCGTCATCAACCAGGCCGGAGACATTCTCCAGTCCTCGAATGACGTGACCGAGTACGACGGCGACGACAACCCGCCGAACCCGGATGCGGCGTTCACCGTGCCCGATCGCATCACGAGTCGGATCGCGGTCAACACGAACGGGAATGACGGGGCCTTCTGGAAGGCGATCCGCTAGTCTATCCTGATGGCCGACAGGCCCGGCAGCCGGCCGGGCCGCGTCGCGCGAGGGTCGCGCGGCGCGCGGAGGGAGAACGCGCGGGTCCGATTCTGTCGGGCCGGCGCGCGTTTCGTTCCGGGGTCGGTCGCCTGCCTGCACGCCGCGATCGCCCCGTGGAGGGCGGACCTTGTCGGCGTGGGAAGCACTGAAGACGCTCGTCCCTGGACTCAGCCGGGAATGCCGTCGCCTCGGTGAAGCGCTCGATTTCGAGACCTTCGTCGTCGGCTGCCGCTTCCAGGGGACGATCCCGCCTGAAGAACAGGAAGCCCCGCGGCGCTACTTGAACGGGGGCGTCGGGGCCTACCTCTCCCGCCTCTGGCGGCATCGACGCGTCGACTTCAAACTCCCCGAGGTCCGCTTCCAGCTGGGGCTCGCCGACGGATCCGTCGAGCTCGAGATCGCGTCGGCCTACCTGCGTGGACGGTACCGCAAGCTCGTCCGTGGCATCCCCCAGAGCCGCTGGCCCTGCCGCCGTTGTCGTGGAGAGGGGTGCGATCGTTGCGACGGGCGCGGGCGGCTCTACGCCGATTCGGTCGAGGAGTGGATCGCCCGTCCGGTGCTCACGGCCACGGGCGGCGCCGGCACGCGGATCCACTGTATGGGGCGGGAAGACATCGACGCGCGGATGCTCGGGAAGGGGCGTCCTTTCGTGCTCGAGGTTCTCGAGCCGCATCGACGCTCACCGGACGCCGGCGCTCTCGCGACGCGGATCGCCGAGGGTTCCACGGGGTGCGTCGAGGTTCTCGACCTGCACTGGGGCGGCCGGGAGGATGTCGCCGCCGTGAAGCAGGAGCGGGCGGAGAAGACCTACCGCGCCGTCGTGTCGTGCGACGGGACGCTGCCTGCGGACTTCGCCGAGCGGATCGAGTCGCTATCCGGGCAGGTCGTTCATCAGCGCACGCCCAGCCGTGTGGATCATCGTCGGGCCGATCTCGTGCGCGAGCGGACGCCACGCTCGATCGAAGTCGAAGCGGATGTCGATCCGACGGGCGCCGACACGACCGAGGCGGTGCGCTTCGCCGTGGTCATCCGAGCGGACGCGGGGATGTACATCAAGGAGTTCATCTCCGGCGATGACGGGCGGAGCGAACCGAGCGTCACCGCGGCGGTCGGCGTCCGCTGTCGATGCGTGGCGCTCGACGTGCTCGACGTCCACGCGTCGCCTTGATGCACGGTCGGAATCGGCTTCCGCGGGGCGGATCCTAGCGGGGCGCCTTCGGCGTGTCGCCCTTCATCCGATCCTGCCGGCGCTGCAGATTCTCGAGGGAACGACGAGCGGCCTCACGGACCTCCTCGTTCTCCGACTCGAGCGCTTCTTCGAGGTACGGGCGCGCTCCGAAGCCGCCCTCGTTGAGCCGGCCGATGGCGCGGATCGCGTGGATCCGGGCGATGTCATCGGTGGACTTCAGCGCGAAGCGGATCCGATGCGCGATGGCCGGGCCGATGCCCACCAGGGTGTCTTCGGCCAATCTTCGCATGTCCTCATCGGGATCCGAGAGCACCTTGAGAAGCGCCGGGATGGCGGGCTTGAGCTGGAGGTTCGCGCGGTTGCGCAGCTGCAGCATCGCGGCTTTCCGTACGCCCGGGTCGGTGTCCGAGAGGGCGTCGGCGATGAGTCTCACCATGTCGGAGTCGAGGTCGCTCCAGCCACCGATGATCTCGATGGCCGCGATGCGCTTCGTCGGATCGCCGGATCCGGCGAGCCCGGCGACGCTTTCGTCTGCGCCCATCTGCGAGAGGGCGGCGATCGTCGGCTTGAGCTCGCCTTCTCCCGAGAGCACGCGGTCGAGCAGGGCGTCGAGCGCCGGCTGACCCAGGCGTGCGAGTCCTCGGCCCGCAAGTCGCCCGACGCGTTCGTCGGGGGAATCGAGGGCCTCGAGGAACCGGGGAAGGGCGGTCTCGGCGTGATCCTCGAGCCCGTCGGCGCCGGCCAGGGCGCTGAGCACGGCCCTCTCGGTCACGGCGTCCTCGCTTCCGGCCGCTTCGATTAGCCCGGGAATGGCCGGGCCTCCGATCGTGGCCAGGAGCTGAGCGATCTTGTAGCGGTCGCGGTACGAGCCCACGTGGAGGGCTTTCAGCAGCGTGGCGACGGCCGGCTCGCCGATCGCCGCGAGGGCCTCGGTAGCGGTCGCAGCCACCTTCGACGGGCCGCGGTTGAGCTGGTCGCCGATGAGCTCGATGTCCTCGGTCGCCGCCGGGCGAAGCTCGCCGAGCAGCCGAACGGCCAGGGCCCGGCGAAGTACCGGATTCCCGAGATTTCGGATCACGTCTCGCAGCAGCGGAGCGGCCTCGGTCCCCGCACGGCGCAGGGTGGTCGCGCCACGCGATCTCGCCTTGATGTCGTCGCTGGCGAGGTCCTGGATCGCGGCCAGGAGCTCGGTGTCGACCGGGACCGGTGCGGGGCCGGACCCGGAGGAATCGCTGCAACTGATTGTCAAAAAGGCGACTAGGAGCAGCGCGAGGGCGCTTGCCGCGAGGTTCTGAAGGTTCATGGTTCCCTGGCTCCAACGGAATGCCGGCGGCGGGTTTGCCGTCGTCCGAGGGAGGGATCGGCAAGAATGGCGCTCGAAATCAAACGGAATCCGGGGGGCCTGGGGAGCGATTCCGGGGGCGCCGGGAGCGCGAGGGAGGCGCCGGCGGACGGTTTTCCTCTTGCGAACTCACTTTCGGCGCGGGAAAGGCCGAGCTATACTTGCGATGTCCGGCCGAATCCTCCTTCCACGGAGTTCGAGATCCATGTTGAAGACGGGTTTCCTCTCCGCCCTCGCTTTCGGCCTTCTCCTCAGCTCATCCTCGCTCGCGGACGTGGTCCATCTCCGCGATGCAGCCGCCCTTCGCGGCACGGTCGAGGATCACGGCGACTACCTCACGGTGGTGGAGAAGGCAGGGGCGGAACCGCGCAGCATCCCGCGTCACAAGGTGCTCTTCGTCGAGCAGACGAAGGGCGAAGCGGTCCACAAGGTCCACGGCGTGATCCGTGGGCTTCTCTACAAGGTCGGGTCGAGCCGGATCGAGGAGCGACTCGAGGCGCATCACGCGCTGAAGCAGTACGCGCCCGGCCAGCTGTTCCGACCGCTCGTGAAGAGCCTTCTGCACAGCCGCCCTCAGGTGCGCCACTTCGCGGCGTTCCAGCTCGGCGAGCTCGGCAGCAAGGAAGCGTTGAACGACCTCGTGAAGGTCTCCCTGCGAGACAAGGACGAGGGCGTGCGCGACGCGGCCTTCGCGGCGACCACCAAGATCGGTCACCGCCATCTGTACTTCCCCTTCGCCCAGGCGCTCTTCGATTCGCGCCAGGACGTTCGCCTGCGCGCCGCCAAGGCGCTCGGGGCGATCGGCGACATCCGTGGCATCGAGCATCTCGTCCGCCGCTATGCGATCTCCGGCGGTGGCTCGGGTGCCCGCTCGAACTTCAACTCCACCACGAGCCAGGCGTACGTCAAGGATTTCGACGTCGAGGTCGCGCAAGCGGCCGTGATCGCGGATCCCATCATCGGCGTCGCCCGCTCGGGCGCGGTGCTCGACGCGAAGGTCGTCGGCATCTACGGCACGATGACGACGATCGAGAAGCGCGTCATCGCCGAGTCCCTCGAGGACCTCAGCGGTCGCAGCTTCGGACCGCAGCCGCGCGCGTGGATCGACTGGTGGAAGGCCGAGCAGGCCGCGAAGAAGACGACCGCGGCAAAAACGAAGGCCGACCAGTAGGCAAGACCTCATCGTCGTGGGCGCCGTCCCGTCGCGGACGGCGCCGCGCGGCGGTTACCGTTCGATCCGAAACTCGGTGAACGCGCCGGTGGCGGGCTCTTCCATCACCTCGACGTGCTCGACACGTGCTGCGGGCGGGCCGGTTCGGCAGTAGTCGACGACCGCTTCGACCACATCCTCCGATCCTTCGATCACGGCCTCGACCGTCCGGTCCGGAAGATTGCGTACCCACCCCTTGGCGCCGACGGAGCGCGCGTGGGATCGAACGCTCGCGCGAAACGCGACGCCCTGAACCCGTCCCCGCACCACGACACGGGCGCGGATCACGCGGCCTTGAAGAGCTCTTCGTTGACGCGGTTCTGGAAGAGCGCGCGCATGAAGGTGGCGAGCTTGCCCTGCTTCAGGTAGTCCCACTGATACTTCAGGTAGAAGCGCAGGTACGAGTTCTTGGCGGCTTCGAAGGTCAGCGGGAACAGCACCTCTGAGTCGATCTCCGAGCAATTGATCTGATCGACGCGGTCGACGAACTCCGTCCATTCCTGCATGTTCGTCGGGCAGCTGAAGCGTCCCGTGGCGGCCGCCGTGTCGAAGCTCGGCGTGCCCGGGATCGGCAGGTAAACCTGGCACACGTTCACCGAAGAGGGGATCGTGTTCATGACGTCGAGGGTCTGCTCGACGTCGGCGATCGTCTCCGTCGGCATGCCGAGGATGTAGGAGCCGATCGAGTAGATGCCGGCCTTGTTCATCTGCTTGCTGATGTAGGCCGAGCGCGGGACGTCGAGCGGCTTGCGGACCATCTTGAGGATGCGCGGCGAGCCGGACTCGATGCCGAAGAAGATCATCTCGCAGCCCGACTTTCGCAGGACCTTGATCAGGTCGTCGGTCAGGATCGAGTGGCGGCCCGAGCCGTACCAGCGCATGTCACGGCCGGTGTTGATGAACTCCTCGCACATCTCCGCGGTGTGCTTTCGGTGGAAGATCGTCAGCATGTCGATGAAGTCCCATGCCGTGATCTCTTCGGTCGTGAGCGAGTTGATGAAGTCCATCTCGCGGACGACGCGCTTGGGCGACAGGCAGCGGTACTTGCCGAGGTAGCCGATGATCGAGTCGTTCGCCTGGTAGCAGAAGCTGCACTTGTAGACGCACGATCGCGAGGTGTTGATCTTGATGCGGTGCCGATCGGTCACGCGCAGGTCTTCACCGACCTTGGTGACGTACCGATCCATGTCCGGGACCATGTCCCAGGCCGGCATCGGCAGATCGTCCATGTCCATCAGCTTCTGGGCGGCCGGCCAGATGCGAGTCTCGCCGTTCTCGTCGATGATGCCGCAGCCGAGAAGCTCGTCGGCGCTGCGCGGGTTCTCCCAGTGCTTCAGCAGGCGGATCATCGCCTCTTCGCCTTCACCCATGACGACGGCGTCGACGGGATCGTACTCGAGGCATTCCTTCGGGAGGATGGTCGTGTGCGGGCCGCCCCAGACGACCTTCGCGCCGTGGTCCTTGGCCACTTCGCTGATGACCATCGAGCGCTTGAGCTGCGGGCCCGTGAGGACGCTGACGCCGACGATGTCCGCCGACGCGCGATTCATGTCGTCCCGAATCGCGTCGCGATCCATCGGCATCTGATCGTAGTCGAGGATCTCGCACTCGTAGCCCTCGGCGCGGAGCATGCCCGCGATGCAGAGGATGCCGAGCGGCGGGAAGACCGTATCGTTCTCGATCGACGGGAGCCGACCGGGGTTGACCAGAAGAATCTTCGGACCAGCCATTTGCGTCTATCCCCAATGTTGTGCGAAGGCTCTCGCGATCGGGTCCTTGGGCGGACCGGAGGATGGCCGCCTGCGGAGTCGGCCATTTCCTCGGGAGTATAAGCCGACGTCGAGACTTAGTCAACACAATCGTATCGAAAGTCCGGGCCTACTCCCCAAAACGCGCAAACTACCGGGATCTCGACAGTTCCGCCGGGCCAACTGAAGCGGAATCAGTCTCTGTTCGAGCCCCGGGCAGTGAGATAGGATGTCCGCCAGCGTCCGCCGGCAAACCTGGTCCCTTCGAGGAGTCCCATCCGCGATGAATCCGCTCACCGGAGCCTGTCCCTGGGTCGAATCCCCGTTCTTCGAGCAGTTTCTCGAGAGCCGAGGGCTCTCCCCGGAGCACCAGGAGCTCGCCCGCCGCTTCCACGATGACGGATTCCTGGTCCTCGACGACGTGGTCAGCGAGGAGGAGGGCGAGCAGCTCAAGGCGTCCGTCGCGCCGCTGTACACCGACGAGGCCGAGGGGCCGCGCAGCCGCTATCGCGTCCAGGACGCCTGGAGGGACGGCATCGAGCCGGTCCGGGCGCTCGCAGGGCATGCCCGGGTCCTCGAGGTGCTGCGAGCGCTTTACGACCGCCGCCCGATTCCGTTCCAGACGCTGAACTTCCGCCACGGGACCCAGCAGCCGGCCCACGCCGACACGCTCCACTTCACGTGCCTGCCCCGAGGCTTCATGTGCGGGGTGTGGGTGGCCCTCGAGGACATGACGCCCGACAACGGCCCGCTGCTGTATTACCCCGGCAGCCATCGGCTTCCCGACATCGACTACCTCGGGGTGGATCCGAGCCAGTTCGAGGCCTACCAGGACGAGTACCTGACGCTGCTCGAGCGGCGGTTCGAGCGCCGCGAGTTCTGCGCACGCCGCGGGCAGGCGCTCGTCTGGGCCGCGAATCTGTGGCACGGCGGGACCCCGATCAAGAAGGCGGGCGCGACCCGGCACTCGCAGGTCACGCACTATTACTTCGAGGATTGCTTCTATTTCGCCCCGCAGAATTCCCACGCGACCCTTGGCCGATTCCGGCTGAAGGACATCGTCGACGTGACCACTGGCGAGCCGGTGCCGCAGAGGTACAACGGAATCGCGCTCGAGCCGACGCCGGCCCCGGGCGGCGATTGGTCCTTTCTGAGCCCGGCCCCCTGAGCCCGTCCTCCGAGGTCCGTCGGAGTATCGGTCGCTCCTAAGCTGCTCTCTCTTTTCGGTTTGACGCGGTTGTCCCGGCCCTGCTAAGATTTCTCGCTTCGCTGGCCGATCCTAGGTTGGCGAGATGCCGTGCGGGGGACAAGCTCGGTAGGGGGATGGACGCGTTTCTGACACTTGCCGAGAGCTGTGGCTCCATGCCGCGCGCCTCGGGAGATCCCTATGCAAGTCACCACCTTCGAAGCGGAGCGATTCAGCTTCGCGCGGATCCTCTCGTTTCCCCGCGACCTCGTTCGAAATGGGTTCGTCATTTCGTCGCTGGTCCGGCGTGAGCTCAAGGGTCGCTATCTGAACTCGACGCTCGGCGCGCTGTGGAGCGTGGTCAACCCGCTCTTCATGATCATCGTGTACACGACGGTGTTCGCGGTGATCCTCGGCGTGCGCTGGGAAGCGGCGGGCAAGGAGATCGCGGACAACCCGACGACGTTCGCGATGATGCTCTTCTGCGCGATGACGCCCTGGCTCGCGTTCCAGGAATCGCTGACGCGCGGATCGGGGATCATCCTCGAGAACTCGAACCTCATCAAGAAGGTCGCGTTCCCCTCCGAGGCGTTGCCGATCTACGTGGTCGCGTACACTCTGGTCAACGAGTTGATCGGAGTCGCGATCTTCATGATCGCCTTGCCGGTCCTCGGCTTCGACATCCACGTGACGTGGCTGTGGTATCCGCTCGTGGTGGCGATCCGTCTGCTCTTCACGCTCGGCATGACCTACATCGTGGCGACCGCCAACGTGTTCGTCCGCGACGTCGGTCAGATGATCGGGCTCGTGACCACGCTCTGGATGTTCCTCACGCCCATCTTCTACGCCCGAGAGATGCTCGAAAACTCGGGGGCGGAGTGGGTGCAGACGGGAATGCGCTTCAACCCCTGGTACTACATCGTGACCATGTACCGGGACATCTTCATCCGCGGAGTGAACCCCGACCCGATGGCCGTTGTGACGATCGTCGGGATCGGACTGATCACGTTCGTGATCGGGTACACCTTCTTCATGACGTCGAAGATGAAGTTCGCCGACGAGATCTGATCGAACCATGGAAACGACCGCCGTGCAGGAAGCGAGCCCGGACCGCCAAGCGCCGAGTGTCATCTCCGTCAGGAAGATGAGCAAGCGCTATCGCGTCTACAGGAAGTCCTACAAGCGCATCATCGAGGCGCTGACCCTCGGCAAGCGCAAGATGCACGAGGAAATCTGGGCGCTCCA
Source organism: uncultured Planctomycetota bacterium (assembly GCA_964597885.1). GTDB lineage: Bacteria > Planctomycetota > JACOTG01 > JACOTG01 > JAUIME01 > CAZQZX01. The sequence goes on along the minus strand of CAZQZX010000103.1, from coordinate 6,877 downwards.
GGAAGTCGACCTCGAGATTCCGCGCGGAATCGCGCTCGGTATCGTCGGCTCGAACGGAGCCGGCAAGTCGACGCTCCTGAAGATCCTGACCGGGACGACGGCCCCGACGCACGGGCAGTTTGCGCTCGACGGGCGCGTGTCGTCGCTCCTCGAGCTCGGCGCCGGCTTCCACATGGATTTCACCGGCAAGGACAACATCTACCTGAACGCGTCGATGCTCGGATGGACGCGCGACGAGGTCGAGGAACGCTACGAGGACATCGTGAAGTTCTCGGAGCTCGGCGACTTCATCAACAAGCCCGTGCGCGTGTACTCGTCGGGTATGGTGATGCGCCTCGGCTTCTCGGTCGCGATCGCGATGAACCCGGACGTGCTGATCATCGACGAGGTCCTCGCGGTGGGCGACCAGCACTTCCAGAAGAAGTGCATCGAGCGGATCCACGCGTTCAAGGAACAAGGCAAGACGATCCTGTTCTGCTCGCACAGCCTCTACCACATCCGCCAGATCTGCGATCGTGCGATCTGGGTGAACCAGGGACGGATCGAGATGGACGACGATCCGATCCAGGTGACGAACGAGTACTCGAACTACGAGCGTCGGCTGCTGCGCGGCTACATGAAGAAGCGCGACGAGACGGCCAACCAGGATGAACGGCGATTGCTGCCGCACATCACCCGGCTCGAGCTCTCGCGGGCGAAGGACGACAAGCCGGTCCGGAAGGTCCGCACCGGCGACGACGTCGACGTCCGCATCTGGTACGAAGTTCCCGACCCGACGGTACGCATGAACCTCGGGATCGCCTTCACGCGAGCCGACGACATCCAGTGCTTCGGCTGCAGCTGCGACCACGACCACGAGGAGGGCGGCAGCAACGTGGAAGGCGAGGGCTTCGCGATCCTTCGCATCACGAATCTGCGCCTGCTCGCCGGGGAGTTCACGGTGAGCGCGTACCTCATGGACGAGACGAACACCCTGATCCTGGATCAGAAGGTTGACGAGATCGAGTTCAAGGTCGAATATGACGGCTGGGAGCTCGGCCTGTTCCTCGCGGATCGCGAGTGGGTGTTCAACGAAGAACCGTAGCGGCCGGGCTGTGAACCGACGATGACGATGCCGCGGGGCGGCGGCTTCGAACAGCTGCGGACACTCCATGATCGTCAATGATCAGATCGCCGGCCTTCCCCGAAATTGCCTCGGGACGGTCTTTCCGACCCGCGACGGGGACGCGATGGTCCGGCTGCTCGGAATCGCCGAAGGCGATCGCGTGCTCGAGGTCGGCGGCGGCTTCTTCCCCTTTGCGCGCGCCGACGTCATCACCGACCTGACGTTCAGCGACGCCTCGAACCGCAACGGCGCGCAGATGATGTTCCGCTCGGACAAGCGGTATGTCGAGTGCCCGGCCGAGACGCTGCCGTTCAAAGACGGCGAGTTCGACTTCGTCTTTTGCGCGCACGTCCTCGAGCACGTCGCCGATCCGGCCGCAGCGATGCGCGAGATGTCGCGCGTGGCGCGCCGGGGGTTCATCGAGGTGCCGCGTGACATCAGCGACTACCTCTCGGGGAATCCGACCCATCGCTGGCTCATCGCACGCGAAGACGATGCGCTCGTCTTCCGGCGCCGCAACTTCCTCGATTGCCCGCTCGAGAACTTCCTCCACGCGAAGATCTTCAACGAACCGGCCTTCCACGAGCTCGTCAACCGCGACTACCGCAATCTTCTGAACCTGCAGGTGGCGTGGGAAGGCGAGATCCCGTTTCGTATCGAGGAGGCCGTTCCCGGCGATACGTCGTTCGACTACGACGATGCCGTGCAGGCGGGGGAGAGCCACCTGCTCTTCGCTTACAACCTCCACAAGCACGGCGCCGATCCGAAGTACGCGGTGGCCGACGCGCACGAGGCGACGCGGTACCTGCCGGAGAGCGCGGACGCGTGGATCGTTCGAGGGCTGTACGACGCGCGCATGCTGCTCCTGCGGGAAGCGGCCGATGCGTTCCGCCGAGCGCTCGAGCTGCGGCCCGGGGACGCTACGGCGCGGCACGATCTCTCGATCGTCGAGCGCGCACTCGGCGAAGGACGCTTCGATGCGGCGGAGCTCGTGCTTCCTCCGGAGCTCGTGCTGTCGGAGGGCGGCGGAGCCGGTGGGACGGCGTCGGGCGCTGCGTCCGACTCTGCGGCCGACGATGGCGATCCGTCCCGCGGGGGATCGCAGGCGAGCGAGACGGGAACCGACGGTCCGCTCGTCACCGTCGTGTTCGTGGCCCCCGAGGATCGCGAGCTCTTCGACGAGGCGATCCAGACGGTCTTCGCGCAGCGCTACACGCATCGCGAGATCGTGATCGTCACGCCGGATCCCGTGGAGGCCGAGGGGCGGATCGAACGCGTGAAGCCGGCCTGCCCGGTGCGAATGGTGCTCTGCGATCGAGCCGATCCCCGTGGCGCGAGGCTCAACCGGGGCTTCGAGGACGCGAAGGGCGACTACGTCTCGTACCTCGCCGAGGACTCGATTTGGACGGTGTTCCACCTGTCGCGTCTCGTCGATCTGCTCGAGGGCTCGCAGGCCGTGGCGGCTTACTCGGACGCGACGCGCCTGGCCTACGTGCGCGATGCGGAGGGGCGCCGTGAGGTCGGCTGGCAAGGACCGGCCGTCCTGTCACCGACCCTTCGCCCGGACGATCTGGCCTCGGATGAGCCGATCCCGGTTTCGAATCTCGTCCATCGTCGCGACACGTTCGCGGGCTTCGATCCGACGCTCGAAGATCTGCAGGGCCGGGACTTCCTGCTGCGAATCGCGCGTCAGTCGCCCGTCGAGCACCTCGCTTCGATCACGACGGAGCTCCGCACCGAGGTTCGCGATCTCGGGACGCCCGAAGAGCGCGAGCGGGCGCTCGTCGAGCAGCGGCGCGTTCTGGAGAACTACTCGCACTTCGAGCCGCTCGAGCTGATGCGGCGCCTCGTGGAGCTCTACAACCAGAACAGCTACCTGCGCGGGCAGCTCGAGGAGCGGCAGAAGTCGTGACGATCAGCACCGTGATCGTCAACTACAACTCGGCCGACTTCGCGATCGGCTGTGCTCACTCCCTCTTGGCCCAGGACACGGGTCCGCACGGTCCGCTCGAGATCCTCGTCGTCGACAACGCTTCGCATGCGGAGGATCGCGCGCGTCTCGACGGGCTGCCCGAGGGCGTGCGCCGCATCGACAGCCCGGACAACCTCGGCTATGCCGGCGCGGCGAATCTCGGGTTCGAGGCCGCGAAGGGAGAGATCCTCGGACTCCTGAACCCGGACTTGCTGTTCATGCCCGGCTCCGTGCGCGCGCTGGCCGACGCGGTCGCGGCCGATCCCTCGATCGGTGCCGTCGGCCCCCGGACGTGGATGGACGAAGGACGTACGATCCAGCATCCCGTGAATCGGCTGCCGCGGCTCGTGGAGGAGGTGCGCACGGCGCTCCGTTTCCGCAGTCGTGACGCGATCCGTCGCGAGAGCCTGCGCTCCACTCGGCACTCGGTCCGGTACTGGCAGACCGAGGCTCCGCTCGACATCGAGATGCTCTCGGGGGCCTGCCTGTTCTTCCGTCGCGAGGTCCTCGCGCAGGCGGGGGAGTTCGACGCGACGTACCCGCTCTACTACGAGGATGCGGACTGGTGTCGCAGGGTGGGGGCCGCCGGACTCCGCCTCGTGTACGATCCCCGATCCGAGATCGTCCACTTCTACAACATGTCGGCGGGGACGGTCCCGGAGATGGCCCAGCGAAAGCGCGAGGCCTCGCACCGGCTGTACTTCCAGAAGACCGTCGGCTCGTTGGGGGCCTCGGTCGCGGTGCGCCTCGATCGGGGCAATGCCCGGCGGATGGCGCGCGTTGCCATGGATCCCCCGTGGGAGGTCGAGAACCTCGGCGCGCTCGAGGACCCGCCCGTTCTCGAGTTCCCGAGCGATGAGGCCTACGTGATCGAGTTCGCCGGGACGCCGCTGTTCGAGTACGCGGCGGCGACCTGCGTGCGGGCCGCCCGCTTCGCGTTCCCGGGGGATCTCTGGCACAAGATGCCCCCGAGCGAGGTGTTCGTCCGACTCGTGCGCGAGCGCGACTTCGCGATCGTCGGCGCCTGGCGCTTCCGGCGAAACGACGGCGCGGACGGTGGAGCGGAATCGACGCCCGACCGATGAGCCAGAGGGGGGCATCGCTCCCACGAAGTCGACCGTCGTTCGTTGCATCTCGTTGAACTGCTTCGGGTTGGCCAGGGCCTGGCTTGCGGCCGGGCGAGGCGGCTTGCTACGATCTTGCCTGGCGGTCGCGATTTCACGAATCCTATGGGTATTCGCAACAGGCGTTCGCGGGGAGTCCTACGGTCATGAAGGTCCTATTCGTCACGCACTCGGTCGACAAGTTCTTCTACGCCGGCGTCGCATCGATGTCGGCGTTTCTGAAGGAAGCCGGGCACGATACGGCGCTCATCAACTACGACGCCTCCTACGACGACGAGCGCTTCCGGCGGGAGATGCTCTCGCACGACGCGGACCTGATCGGATTCTCGTGCCTCACCTACCAGTGGCCGAAGATCCAGGAGCTCGCGCGGATCGCGAAGTCCGAGCTCCCGAAGATCCCGGTGGCGTGCGGCGGCTTCCACGTGAGCTTCTCGCCCGAAGAGGTCATCGCCTGCCCGGACATCGACATCGCGTGCAAGGGCGAGGGAGACCAGGCGATCGTCGATCTGTGCCACGCGCTCGAGACGGACGGTGACATGCGCGGGATCCCGAACCTCTGGGTGAAGGAATACGCGCCCGACGGCACGGTGACGGTGCACAAGAACGAACCGCGCCGTCTGTTCCGCAATATGGACGACTACCCGTACTGGGACCGGGAGCTGTGCGGCATCGATCAGCACCTGGAAGAAAAGGCGTCCATGACGTACCAGCACCTCACGCGCTGCATGCCGGTGGCCACCGGCCGAGGCTGCCCGTATCGGTGTGCGTACTGCGGCAACCAGAGCCTTCTCAACCTCTACAAGGGACGCGGATCGTACGTGCGGCGACGCTCGGTCGCCAACCAGATGCGCGAGCTCCACATGATCCTCGACCGCTACCCGAGCGTGGAATCGTTCGAGTTCTGGGACGAGGACTTCTTCGCCATCTCGCACTCGTGGCTGCGCGGCTTCTTCAAGGCCTACAAGCGTGAGATCGGCCTGCCGTACCTGCTGAGCGTCCGGGCTGACAACTGCACCGACCAGAACCTGGAAGAGGCGGCCGAGTCGGGCTGTCACCTCCTGGCGATGGGCGTCGAGCACGGCGACGAGAACTTCCGCAAGAAGTACCTGCAGCGCAACCTCTCGAACGAGAAGATGCTCCGGGCTTTCCGCCGTTCGAGAGAGCTCGGCATGGAGCGCGCCTCGCTCAACATCATCGGCTTCCCCTACGAGACGCCCGAGCTCGCGCGCAAGACCCTCGAGCTGAACCAGGCCCTCGATCCGGATTACTTCCACCTGTACGTCTACCAGGTGTTCCCGGGCTGCGACCTGTACGAGCTGTGCGAGCGTGAGGGATTCGTCCCCGACTTCTACTACGCCACGTACCAGACGCCGGAGGGGGCCATCAAACAGCCCACGATGACGGTGGAGGACATCCGCTCGATCTGGTCCGATTTCGAGAGCTTCCGGATGGACGTGGACGAGCGGCGGGCCGCACGGCAGGCCGCACGCGAGAATCGGGCGGTTCTGACGCTCGGCTAGAGGGGCTACGGCGGGGGCCTCGATCGTCGGATCTCTCGGCCCCGATTCAAGTTGTCGGCAAATCGGTTCGATGGTAACTTGGTCGCCGTCCCCCCGGAACGTCCGGAATCAGCGACGGTCCGATCGCCGCACGGTCTGCGTCCTCCAGGGCGCCTCCAGCAGCGGCTTTACACGCGTTCTTGCGATCCACGAGCGTCCGACCAGGTCATGACGAGCCCCCTCTTCAGCGTCGTCTTGCGAACGATGAATCGCCCCGACTTCCTCCGGGGAGCCCTCGAAGGGCTTGCCGCGCAGGAGCTCCGGGACTTCGAGACGGTCGTCGTGAACGATGGCGGCCAGGACGTCGCGGACGTGATCGAGCCCTTCCGTGAGTCGGCGCGCGTCCAGTACGTGAACGTGCAGCCGAACATCGGTCGGTGCGCCGCCGGCAATCGCGGCATCCAGGAGGCTCGGGGCAAGTACATCTCCTGGCACGACGACGACGACCTCTACTACCCGAATCACCTCTCGACGCTCGCCGAAGTGCTCGAGGCCGGGGAGTATCAGGCCGCCTACACCGACGCCTACGAGATCAAGCAGACGCTGCGCGACGGCGTCTACGAGACGACCTCCAAGCAGGTCGTCCTGTCGAACGACTTCCATCCGATGCGCTTCTTCCAGGACTGCCCGTTCCACCTGGTCACGTTCGCGCACCGCAAGTCCTGCGTCGAGAGGCTCGGCGGTTTCGACGAGACGCTCGATGTCCTCGAAGACTGGGATCTGTTCTTCCGTCTCTCGCAGGATTACACGTTCAAGCACATCGCCGTGCCGACGGCCGAATACCGCATTCGCGACGACGGCTCGCAGGCGATCACCACGATGCGCGAGGAGTTCGCCAACACGCGCGAGCAGCTCTTCGGCAAGTACTTCCACACGATGATCCCGTCGTTCGTGCAGCTGTACTTCGAGCAGACCGATCGGATGGCCACCCTCGAGGCGCGCATCCAGGAGCTCGAGCAGCGGCTGTCGCAAGCCGACGCGGCGGCGGATTCGACGAAAGATCCGGGCGACGCGTCCTCGAGCGGACGAGGCCGCCGCGGACTGTCCTCCCTGTTCCGACCCAAATGAGCGATTCCGAAGCGAGAGCCGGCGACCCCGTCCGAGACTGGCCGCGGTC
>CAZQZX010000102.1:0-22491 GCA_964597885.1 uncultured Planctomycetota bacterium | reverse complement strand
CGGAGTGGACCCGAACGATCCGGCGCAGTTCAACGTGCACATGGCGTATCGACAGGGATCGGGAAACACACGCACCCGGCTCGCGGTGTCGTTCGACCAGGGCGCGTCGTTCACGTCGGACGTCCAGGTGAACGATTCGGGCTCGCTCAACACGTTCGGCATGGCGGCGACCGGCCCGAACGGAGAGGTGTACGTGGTGTGGGACGACCAGTCGAACCGTCCCACCTCGAGCTCGATTCGCGTGGACCGTTCGTTCGACGGCGGGGTCACGTTCGGGACGGACGTGCTGGTGGGAGTGACCTCCGTCACGCGGAGCAACCCCGTTCGCTACAACATCCCGGCGCAGCCGGACCGCGGCGTGCTCGCCTGCCCGTCCATCGCGGTCGATACGAGCGACGGCCCGTTCGCCGGCCGCGTCTACGTCGCGTACACGGTCGTGGGCGGCGGCGGGTTCAACGATACGGACATCATCCTGCGCTACTCGGACAACCTCGGAGCCACGTGGACGAACGAGATCCCGGTCAGCTCGCCGAGCTCGAGCAGTCAGTGCCTTCCGTGGATCTCGGTCGATCCGGTCACGGGCATGGTCGCGGTCGTGTGGCTCGACGCGCGTTACGACCCGCAGAACAAGAAGGTCGCGGCGACGATCGCGCTCTCGGTCGACGGGGGCGAGTCCTTTTACGAGGAACGCGTCGCCGACGAGCTCTCGGATCAGTCCGAGGACAACGCGAGCCGCTGGTCGAACAACTACCTCGAGTACATCGGCGTGGCCGCTTACGACGGGGTCGCGTACGCGATCTGGCCGGACAACCGCGACGACCTCGGAGACCTCGACTACTACACCGACCGGCTGTCGCTCGGCATCCTAACGTGCCAGGGGCAGGACGCTCCGGACTCGGATGTCCTGTTCGTGAACGCGGATCCGGGGCCGATCGTGTACGTGCCGGCCGGCGGCCCCCACGAGTTCTCGATCGTGAAGCCGCCCGCAGGAGGCCCGGGCAAGTTCGTCGCCCACCTGAATGCGGGGCCGCCGAACGCGTCGACGCTTGCCGCGATCCCGGGGAACCTCGGCGTCGGCTGCTTCGACTTCCTGATCCCGCCGGGTGGGGTGGCGATGCCGTCGAGCATCTGGAACAGCCTGAGAAAGGAATCGCAGATCGGCGCCTCGAACTACTTCGGCGCACCGATTCCCGATCCGGCGAGAGCGGATACGACCTTCCACTCGCGTCCTCTCGGAGATCTCGCGAACTTCCCGCCGGGAAGCCAGTGGACGCTCCAGGCCGCGATCCTCAACCCGACGTCCTCGGGGAACAAGCCGGCCAGTATCACGAACGCGATCCATATCGTCGTGCGGTAGCCGGGCCGCGGCTCGGCGGGGGAGCGCTTGCGGGCGCTCTCCCCGCCCGATAGAATCCCGGAAACGAGCGGCCGACGGGCGGTCGGCCGCCGTCCTCGTGAAGACGGGCGGTCGGGCGGCGTGCGCGTCTTCGTACGCCCCGAATCCACTCGCGCGGGAACGCGCACGGTGACGATCCGCGCCGCGCAGGTGCGCCCTTGGCTGGAGCCGGCGATCCATGAGTTACGTCGAGCCGCTGATGCGGCAGAACTTCCTCGAGTACGCGAGCTACGTGATCGTGGATCGCGCGATCCCGGATGTTCGGGACGGGTGCAAGCCGGTCCAGCGGCGCATCCTCCACACGCTCCACGAGATGGATGACGGGCGCTTCCACAAGGTCGCCAATATCATCGGCGAGACGATGAAGCTCCACCCGCACGGCGAGGCGTCCATCGGCGATGCGCTCGTGGTGCTCGCGAACAAGCAGTACTTCATCGAGCGGCAGGGGAACTTCGGCAGCGTCATGACGGGGCACCCCGCCGCGGCGCCGCGCTACATCGAGTGCCGGCTGACCGAGCTCGCCCGCGACACGCTGTTCAACCCGGATCTCACCGAGTTCGCGCCGAGCTACGACGGCCGCAAGCAGGAGCCGGTCTCGCTTCCCTGCAAGGTGCCCGTGATCCTGATGCTCGGCACCGAGGGGATCGCCGTCGGCATGGCGACGAAGATCCTGCCACACAACTTCGACGAGCTCCTCGACGCGCAGATGCGCTACCTCAAGGGGCAGAAGTTCCAGGTGTACCCCGATTTTCAGCAGGGGGGCATCATGGACGTCTCGGAGTGGGACGACGGGCGCGGCAAGGTTCGCATTCGCGCCCGCATGAAGGTGACGGACGAGAAGACGATCGTCATCAGCGAGGTCCCGTTCTCGACGACGACCGAGAGCCTCATCAACTCGATCGAAGCGGCGGCGCAGAAGGGCAAGTTCAAGGTTTCTTCCATCGAGGACCGGACCGCCGAGAAGGTGGAGATCGTGGTCTCGATGGCGCGCGGTGTCTATGCCGAGGACGTGCTTCCGCTTCTCTACGCGTACACGAACTGCGAGGTGTCGATCACCTCGAACATCGTCACGATCGTGGACGAGCGTCCGGAGCAGCTCACGGTTTCGGATCTCCTGAAGACCCTGACCGATCGTCTTCGCGAGCAGATCCGGCTCGAGCTCGAGCACGAGCTCGACCAGCTCGAGTCGCGACGGCACTATCTGACGCTCGAGCAGATCTTCATCGAGAACCGGATCTACAAGCGCATCGAGGAGGCGCGTACGGCGGCCGCTGTCAAGCAGGAGGTCTACGACGGCATGGAGCCGTTCCGGCATCTATTCGTGCGCGACATGGTGGACGAGGACGTGAGCCGGCTCCTGGAGCTTCGCATTCGCCGGATCTCGGCCTACGACATCAACAAGAACCGCAAAGAGATCGACGACATCGTCAAGGCGATCGAGGCCTGCCGGAAGAAGCTCGAGAACCTGACCGCGACGACGGTCGCGTACCTCCGCGCGCTGCGCAAGAAGTACGGCGCCGAGTACCCGCGACGCACCGAGATCTCGGGCTTCGACGCCGTCGACAAGCGCGACGTCGCCCTCGAGAACATCAAGCTGAACTACGACGCCAAGACCGGCTTCTGCGGATCGACGGTGCGTGGCAAGGACGTGCAGCTCGCGGTGACCGAGTTCGACAAGATCCTCGCCGTCTGCCAGGACGGCTCGTACCGCGTGTTCACGCCCTCGGAGAAGTTCTTCATTCCCGGGAAGGTCGTCCATCTCGACAAGTTCGACACCGAAGAGGGGCAGGTCCTCACGATCCTCTACAGCGATCGCGAGCGCTACGCGTTCGCGAAGAAGGTGCACATCAAGGGGGTCATCAAGGAGAAAGAGTACGAGCTCATCAAGAACAAGGCGGGGCGCATCCTGAAGCTCTTCGTGGGTGAGGTGGATCACGAGGTGCACCTCGACTTCGTGCCGGCGAAGGGCCAGCGCATCAAGGAGGCTCGCTTCCGCCTGAAGACCCTCGACTTCTGCGGCGTCACGGCACGCGGCACGCGGCTCGCGCTGAAGCCGGTGGCGCGCCTGCGCCTCATCAAGAAGAAGGTCGCGGGCAAGAAGACCGGGACGTCCGCGGCCACGCCCGCCGCGCGGAAGAAGGCCACCAAGAAGGCCCCTTCCGCGAAGAAGACGACGAAGAAGAAGAAGAGCTAGCCCACGAGGAACCGGGCGCGGCTCCTCAGTCGAACGTCTGCCCGTCGTTGATCGACCCCGGCGTCGCGGGGCGTCCCTGGCTCCATTCGAAGTCGGCGTAGGTGTTGCCGCTTCCGATCAGCTGCAGCGAGGTGCTCGCCGAGTTCGCGTTGGACTCGGCCTTGCCGATGTCGGTGGACATCGTTCCTGCCGCCGCGCCGCTCAGGGCGAGAAGCTGCCCCTCGTAGCTGAGGAACTGCACGACCTCGTCCGAGTCGTCGACCAGCGCGATCCCGTCGGGAGATCCGTTCTGGATCGCCTTGATGTCGAAGCTCGCGACCCCCAGACCGTTCGCGATCTCGGAGATCGTGCCCGACAGCTCGACGGTCTTGTAGGGCTTCCTGTTCGACCCGTTGTAGAGGACGAGCTTCCAACCTTCGAGGCTCGTCCCCGATGGACCGGCGATCTCGACGAGCTCGTTCTGGTCCGTGCCGAAGTCGTCGTAGTGGATCTCGTTGATCCACGGACGATCGTCGCCGGGGGTGACGGCCGACGTGAACGTGATCGCGGTGACGGGATGGACTTCCCAGCAAGTCTTCAGGATCGGGCGCCACTTCGCGGGTCCGACCTGGCCGGGGCTGTGGCACGAGTCGTAGAACGCCGCACCCGTGATGCGCACCGGGATGCCCGGGTCGTAGTGCTTGTAGTTCCCGCTCGGCAAGCGGTCGCCCATCCCGAGCTTGTACGCGTTTCGCGCGGCAGTGAGCACGTCGGCCTGCGCCTGCGTGGAGAAGCTCGAGTCCGCGGGAAGCACGGGCAATCCCGAGACCTCGACGTTGATCGCGACCGTCGGGCTCGTCGGGTCGTTCCCGATGATGACGTGATAGTCCTGGTCGGCGGGCTTGTTGCTCGCGACGATCCAGGCCGGAAAGGTCACGTTCTTGTTCTCCTCGGTCACGCGCTCCGACGTCGCGTCCTTCGGGATGCTCTTGGCCTTCATCGTCGTGTCGTCGGGTACGGACGCGAGGAACGCACCGATGTCCGCGAACTCGACCGGCGCGCTTGACGGGAAGGAGAGCTTGGCCTTCTTCCGGCACGTGCCCTGGTAGACGTCGGGAGACGTGGACGCGGCGGTGAGACCGGGCCGGGCTCTCGGGACGTCCGCCTCGTCGTCGAACAGGTCGCCGCTCGTGTCTTCCCAGACGCGATAGACTCCGCCGTCGGGCGCGACGACGGTCGAGACCTCGGCGGTCGGCGGGGGCGTCGTTCGAATGTGCAGTTGCGCGCAGCCGGGCGCGAGCCCCAGACAGAGTCCGAGCGCAAGCATGGCGCGCATCGCGCGAAAGATCATCCATCCCTCCTGTCGTACGGGTGTCTCGATACCGTTGCCGGCAAGCGCGGGTATCGGTGGCGGCCACGTCCCGAGGTCACGAGCGGATGCGGGGCGCGCGCCGAGCGATGCTTCTCCCAAAGCGTTCGGCCCGTTTATAAGCGCGGTGCTCGATTCGCGTCAACCCGCGCTCGAACGCGAGGGTGGATCGTTGACTCGCAAGTCTCAGGCGCCCATGAAGGCTAGCCGATCTTCGATTTTCTCCTCCAGTTGAACCGCTCGATGGTCGACAACCCACGCGGGATATCTCGCCTCGTCTTCCTTGCGTCCGATGTTTCTGCCGATCTCGGTCTGGCCGCCCATCCTGGAGGACGTCGATGCCCCGTACCTCGCTTCTCACTGTGACCCTCTCGCTCCTGCTCGCGTACTGCGGGCTCGCCACGGCCCCCGCTCGCGCGGAGTTCCTCTTCGACGGCCCGGCACTGGCGTCGTTTCCCGAGCCTTCGAGCAGCGCCGTCCTCGGAGACTTCAACGAAGACGGTCTCCCCGACGTGGCCGGCGCGATGTGGAACGGTCTCGCCGTGACGCTCAACCGCGGGGGAGGGGCCTTCGGTCCGGCCGAGTCCTACGTCGCGCCGAGGACGCGCCGCGTCGCGGTGGGAGATACCGACAACGACGGCCACCTCGACCTGGTCGTCTCGGGGCCCGGGAGCTTCACGGTGTTCCTCGGGGACGGCGACGGACGATTCGCGGCCCTCGATACGAACGTGATCTCCACCGCCGAGGCTCCCTGGTCGGTGTGGATGCTCGAAACGGCCGACTTCGACGGCGACGGAAACCTCGACCTGCTGCGGACCCCCGGCGAGCTCGGGCGCTTGCTCGTGTGGCCGGGACGCGGCGACGGAACGTTCGGGGCGCCGTATCCGGTCCCCGCCGATCACGAGATCGTCACTCTCGAAGCCACCGACTGGAACGAGGACGGGTTGGACGACGTCGTGAAGGTGACCCGGTCCGACTGGAACCGGATCCACGTCTCCGTCGCGGTCTCGGACGGACGTCGCGGATTTCATCGGACGCGTTCCATCGCCTGCGAGAGCTCGCGTGCTCCGGTGCTCACGACCGGGGACATCGACGGCGACGGCTCGCGCGACCTCTTGCTCACGTCCGGAGGATACTTCGACTCGGTGCTGCGCGTGTTCGGTCGTTCCGGCGAGCGGGGGCTGATCGAGAAGGTCTCGATCCCTCTCGAGGGCCTCGGTTACGGAATGTTCACGATCCCGTCGGCGGGGACGCCGGGCCCGGACTCGGTGTTCGTGGCCGCACTCACGCTCGAGGAGCCGATGCGGCTGTGGCGGCTCGATGCGATCGCCACCGGCAACGCGGTCCGCCGCGAAGGCTTCGACATCGCCCGCTCGGGCGAGCTCCAGGCGGTCGACATGGACGGCGACGGGCGACGCGACCTCGTCATCACGCCCAACCCGGGATGGGCGGGCCACGGCGCGGTCGTCTATCGCGGAACCGAGTCGGGCTTCGCGACGGAGCAGATCTTCCGGGATCTGAACTCCCGACACACGTTCGCCTACGATGTCGACCGCGACGGGGACCTGGATCTCGTCTCGGTTCTCCAGGACATGTCGCCGCCGTATCCGTCGGTGCAGGTGCTCGCGAACGACGGGACCGGCCGCCTCGCGAGACCGGTCGACTCGCTCGGATGGACGCGGCACGTGCGCGAGACCCCGGTCATCGCGGACCTGGACGGCGACGGCGCCGACGATCTCGCCTTCTCCGTGAATCGAGGCGGGCTTCGTCAGGTTGCCGTGCGCTGGGCCGATCGACTGCCGGGGACGGGCGCGTTCGAGGTCTTCCCGACGGAGAACTCGATCCGTCCGCGCTACGCCGGCGACTTCAACGGCGACGGACAGATGGACCTCGTCGGCTTCGACACGTGGATGACGCTTCTGCTCGGAGCGGGGGACGGGCAGCTCGTCGAGTCCTACGTTCGTCCCGCGCCGGGCGCGCTCACGGCGCGCATCGACCTGCAGAGCAACGGCACGGACGACCTCCTGCTCGCCTTCGACGACCGCCTGTTCTACTGGGCGGGCCATCCCGTTCGGCCGCTGTACGCCGGAGGGTATGCCCCGCAAACGAGCGAGGGCGAGGTGCATACCGGCTTCCTGAACGACGACGCGTATCCGGACTTCGTCGTGGACCGCGAGGACGATACGGTTCTGATGTACCGATCGACGGACGGCAACACCGCGCGTGGCGGTCAGAAGGTCTTCGTTCCGGGCAAGCGCGAGAGCCGCCTGGTCGCGGTCGCGGATCTCGACGGGAACGGACGTCACGAGCTGCTGTTCTCGGGGAAGTACGGTGCCTCGCGTCTCCTCGTCGTCGAGACGAATCCGGACGGTTCGTTCGGGGCCTCGTTCGAGCTGTACGGGACCGACTCGTACGGGCGCATTTCCGTCGCGGACCTCGACGACGACGGCCGGGACGAGATCGTGATCGCGGACGGAAGACGGGAGGTTCGCGTCATCCGCAACCGTTCGAGCGCGTCGCCCTAGGAGAGCCCGTGTCGCGCGGGGTTACAGACGCCGGTCGGTGCCGGTTCGCCGGCGCGCGGCCTCGCTCCACATGCCGCCGCGGACGCGGACGTTCGGGCACGGGCGGGCCTCGGCGCCGAAGCTCTTCTTGAAGGCCTTCACGCCGGGCAAGGGGCCGCTCGGGTTCATGTCGAACCACTCGAATCCCTTGTCGCATGCGTCGCGCAGGATCTCGTGGATCAGCGCGTGCATCGGGCGTTTCGGGAAGTGACGTTCGTGCGCGGCACCGTGCCAGTACACGACGTGGTTGCGCGCGTAGAAGCAGAGGGAGCCGCCGAGGATCTCGCCGTCTTTCTCCGCGAGCCACAGCCGCACGCGCGGCGAGGGGTTCTGGAACATCCCGTAGAACAGCTTCCAGTCGTGGCGGATCAGCGCGTGCTCGGCCCAACGGCGAAGCGAATCCTGGTAAGCCTCGAAGTAGCCCTCCCAGTCGGCGAGGCTCTCGGCCGCGCGCACCTCGACCCCTTCGCGCTCCGCGAACTTGATCGCGGCGCGATGCCCCTTGCTGAACCGCGCGCGTACCTTGTCGAAGCCGTCCCGGATCGGCACGACGTGGGTCTCGTCGTACTCGGTGAGATGGGGTCCGTGGGCCGGCGCCGTCGGATCGTAGGGGGAGAGCTTCCAGAACAATCCGCCGAGTCGGGTGGTGAGGTATTCGAGCAGCGCCTTCGCGTGGTCCGCTTCGAGAGCGTCTTCGGTGAGCCAGCCGCCGTACGTCTCACCCGGCGCGAACCAGTATTTGCGCAGCACCCCGCGCAGGCGGCGCTGGTAGGTGAGCGGCAGAAGCGCCGACTTGCCGTCGCTGAACTCGACGCGCTTCGGGTCGGGCCGCAGCTTGCCATCCGTGTAGTTCTGCCAGATCTCGGACCATTCCCGAGACTGGAAGAACGTCCCCACCGACGAGACCGAGAAGAGTCGGTCCCAGTCGCTCGAAGACGCCGGCTGGATGTTGCGGATCGTCACCATGGCTTCTAGTCGATCTCGAGTCCGACTCCGTTGGTCACGCTGAACGGCTTGTTGCTCTGCGAGCACGTGTCGGGGACGATCGCCTGGACGGTCAATCGAAGGCGTCGGCCGGCGCCCTGTCCGACGTTCAGGAACTCGAGCGTGGACGCATCGGGAATCATCGGGGGCGCCCCGGGCGCGTCGTGATCGCCGAGCTTGTTCTCCGCTCCCACCGAGTTCCAGGTGAACAGCGGGTTCAGCGTGGTGATGATCTGCGGTCCGAAGCACATGAGGCCGAGGTTGCCGGGCACCGGAACGACGTCCGAGCTCTCCGGGATCTTCGACCACGCGTAGATCACGGCGCGACCGTCTCGCCCGTCGCCGGAGGTCGAGGGAGCCTCGCTGAGCGAGAAGGTCAGCGGCGTCGTCTGCGTGGCGATCACCATGCGACCGGAGCCGCCGGTCGACCCGTTGATGGTCAGGAGCTCGGTGACCGGGCCGCAGTCGATGTTGACGGCACCGGCGGCGCAGAGCGCGATCGGCTCGTCGAGCTCGCAACGCACGTCGACGGCGCTGAAGTCGTCGATCGCCGCCTCGACGACCGAATCGTCCCCGAGGTCCGAGACCACGAAGCGGAGCCGCATCTGATCGTTCGGCGTCAGGATGTCGCGGGGGTCGAACTGGTGCAGGAACCAGCCGCCCTCGGACTCGGTCCCCGTCGGTCCCACGGTCTCGACGGGGAGCCAGGTGGCGCCCTCGTCGTTCGAGATCTCGACGACGAGCGTGTCCTCGGCGGGTGCCGCGCCCTTGTCGTTGGAGAACCAGCGGTAGTACGAAACGCGCGGTTCGGCCGCGTCGGTCAGGCTGAAGGTCGGGGTCGTGAGCGTCGTCGTGCCGCCGTCCACGTCGGCCTGCTCGGGCGGGCCGCCGACATCGCCCTGACCGGTCACCCAGCACAGCCGTCCGGGCTCGGGGGTGTGGTCGTCGCCGGGCTGCGCGAGCGACAGCTGCGGATCGACGCGCGTCCAGACTCCACCCGTCGCGTCGTCGCCGGGATCGCCGACGGTCCAGCCGGTGTCCGCTTCCATGTTGTCGGCGAACGCGGGCGAGAGGAAGGCGGCGGAGACCGCACGGAAGGTCTGGTCGGGGGCGCCCGGCGGGTTCAGGACCTCCACGCCGTCGTCGCCCAGCGCGCTGAAGTAGTAGCGGATCTCGTCACCGCAGGTCGAAGCGGGGAAGATCGCGTCGTAGATCTCGGGGCCGACCTTCACCAGGTTGTCGGTCACGAATCCGCCGCCGATGTCGTAGTGAACGCGCTCCTCGCCCGGGACGACGTTGGCGCCCTCGGTCGAGTGGACTTCCATTCGGAGCGCGTCGCCGTCCGGATGGATCGAGTCGGGTAGCTGACCGCGAAGGGTGATCTCGATCGGCGGACCGAAGCGCCAGACGAACAGTCCGCGCTCGATGTCGCTGCCGATGATGGTGCCGCTCTCGAAGTACGGATAGCAGCTCCACAGCCCGTTCAGCGGCGCGGCGTCATCGTCCGGGAACGTATCGAACCAGGCGATCTCTTCCGGGGCGAGCGGATCGGCCACGTCCAGGATCCGCAGCCCGCTGCGGAAGTTCGCCTGGTAGAGGCGCGTGCCGTGGACGTACATGTTGTGGCCGCTCGCCGTGTTCGGAAGCGCGATGGTCGCGGCGAGCGTCGTGTTCGAGGGATCGGACACATCGAAGACCCGCGTCGTCGTCGTCTTGCCGAGCTCGGTCTCGTCGAGCTCGTCCCCGTGGAAGAGGTACTGACGATCCTCGGAGAGCCACGACTGGTGCGAGTAGCGCGCGTCCGGGTAGTCGACCTGGCTTTCGACGGTGATGTTGCCTTTGTCGGTCACGTCGAGCACGGTGAGGCCCGTCTCGGTGAAGCCGGCGTTAAAACCGGTGCAGCAATAAGCGAGCTCGCGACCCGCGTAGGGCCCTTCGGTGTAGAGGACGACCTGCGCGTCGTGGACGTAGCGATCATCCCAGGCTCCGACCAGCGTCGGCACGATCGGGTTGGCCAGGCTGTAGATACGGATGCCGCGGTTCGCGCCGCCGCATCGGTACAGGAAGCCTCGATCGGTGTCGATGGCGACGTTGTGCGTCTCGGGCGGGTTCGTGTCGTCGACCACGCCGGCGAGAGTGACGGTTCCGGCGTCGATCTGCGAGAGGTCGAGCACCTGGATCCCGCCACCGCCCTCGCTGACGACGTAGGCGTAGCTTCCGTGCGTCTTCACGTCGCGCAGGAAGCTCTCCGGTCCCGGAATGGACGTCACGATCGTCGCGGCGTTCGGCTCGGTCACCTCGACGATGCCCGTACCGTTCGACAGGCCGATGAGCGCGTACTCGCGGCCCGACGGGGAGGTGTATCCCCAGCAATCGTTACCGGACACGGGTGACCCTGCGAAGTTGTTCAGCGGGATCCACGTCATGAGGCGCACGCCGCCCGACGACTCGAAGGTCGTCGACGCGAGCGGCTCGGATCCGGACGGTGGGGCATGATAGATCGGCGCCGCGATCGGTCTCGCGCGGTACAGGAGCTTCGGATCGTCCTCGTGGGCGAAGACGCTCGGCGCGAGCGTCCCCGACGCGAGGAGCAAGAGGGCGACGACGGGAATCGCGAAGAGCATCGGGACGAGGGCCCGGGAGCGCCTTCGCGTCGCGGCGTTCGGTCGCGAGAAGTCGGGATTCATGGGCGCACTTCTTTCGAGGCGTTGAAAGAGCTCGTGGCTCGACGAGCGGCCGCCCCGGAGTCCGGTGACGGGGCGAGGGCGGGTCGTCGCCACAGGGACCACGACCACCACGGGCTCAGCACGTCGGTTCGTTGCATCCGGTCAAAGCCGAAGCGTCGGAGCACTTCTTCCTTGCCGGTGGGATTGACGATCGCGAATCGGATCTCGCCCTCGCGCTTCGGATCGATCGCGTTGTCGAGGAAGGCTTCGAGCACGGCGGGTCCGAACGGGTTGAAGGCGAAGAGAAAGAGGTCGCCCTGCGGGAGCTCGAGGTCGCGTACGTCCGCGCAAACGATCTCGATGTCCTCGCAGGCGAGTGCGGCTTCTTGCGTGCGACGCACGCCGTCGATATTGGCCCGGGCTCGTTCGCAGTGGGCTTCCGAGAGCTCGACCCCGACGACCTTGCGGAACGGGTGAGCGGCCGCGGCGAGAACGACGCGACCCAGCCCCGATCCGACATCGACGAAGGCGAAGCGACTCGCATCGCTCGGCACGTGACGCAACACGTCGGCGAGCACGCGCTCGTGCGTCGGCTGGTAGGGTTCGGCCTCGCCCTCGAGAGACGGTGCGATGTCCGACTCGTTCGCCGGGAGGTACCCCTCGGTCGTCACGCCGAGCCGCGCATCGAACCGGTCGGGAGCGCCCGAAGCCGATCCGCGGCCCCCGAGCTTTCCGAGGAGCCGATCGAGGACCACATGGCGAAGCGTCGTGCCCCAGCCGAAGACCCGGCCGTGGGTCCGGACCTTCTCCCAGCGAGAGGGGCCGGAGGAGCCTTCGCGCGGGGGGCGCTCCACGGAGTACGACTCCGCGCGCAACCGCTTCTGTGGTGGATTCGCCAGCTCTATTCTCATCAGGGTGGGGTCAGATATCCCGACATCTCTGCCACCCTGATTTTCAGCGATTTGGCCCCTCCGGTCAAGATCCCGGCAAACCGGGGGCTACTGGGGCTCCGTCACCTGGAAGAAGAACTCGTCCGCGTGGTGGATTTCGTCCGGAAAGACCCCCGTGTAGGCCACAGCGCGGTATCCGAGCCCCGGCGGGGTGGATGCGGTCACGCGAACGCGAATCTGGGTCTTGCTCTTGGTCTGGCCGGGGCTCAGGCCCACGGTCTTGGGCCCGAACTTGGGATTGCCGGCGAAGAGCGGGCTCCCGTCGGGGCGGAAGAAATCGACCCAGGCGGTCGCCGACGTGGCCTGGTCCGTCTCGTTCGTGACGTGGGCGTCGAAGCGGAAGGTCTGCCCGGCGCGCACCGCCGACACGAACGGGACGAGATCGACCGAGGTCTCGGTGAGCGCGACCGAGATGTTGTCCACGAAGAGTCGATCGTTCGCGTCGTCGAAATCCGTGCGGAACCGGAGGCGGAAGCGACCGTACGCGGCGTTCGGCGGAAGCGCGTGGTAGTGAAGCCGGAAGAAGCTCGACGTGGTCTGGCTCGGGAAGATCGTCTCGAGCGGGTACCAGTCGTTCGGCGAGCCGAGGTAGTCCACGAGGATGCGCTCGCCGCCGTCGAGCCCCGTCGCCTGGACGTAGTAGCTGACGAACGGCGACTCCGTCACGCCCTCGAGGAAGAGGGCGCGGGTTTGCGCCTCGTCGAAGCCCTCGAGATCGCGAGGACCGATCAGGTCCAGTGCGAACGGCGCGGAGGGTTCGTTCGAGGCCGCTTGCGTGACCGCGGCACCGCGCGAGAAGAACCAGCGCGCCGGATCGAGGGAACCCTGTGGGAAGGTCTCGACGAACGGAGGCGCGATCGGATCCTCGAGGAAGTCGAGGCACCCCTGGATACTGTTGCGATATCCGAAGATGATCGCGGTGCTGCCCGGTCCGAACGCGCGGCCGCCGGCGCAAGGGCCGCCCGAACACATGATGAAGCAATCGTTGCCCGTGCAGTGGGGCGCGCCCCAGTTGTGGCCGAGCTCGTGGCCGGCGACGAAGTCGACCGCGGGATCGTTGCCGCGAACGACCGAGTAGCGCAGGTTCGTGCAGATGGCGTTCAGCCACGCGATGCCGCGGGCGTCCATGCCGCGGCCGGTGTACAGCTGCGCGACGTCCATCTGGATGTCCTGATGGTTGGCATTCCAGTGATCGCGGAACTCGCGGAGCATGTCGCCGGCGTCGCCGGAGAGGCTGTACGGATCCGGGTTCGTCGTACGAACGACGACCGCCGTGATCTGATACGTGATCTGCAGGTCGCGTTCGAAGAACACGATCAGGTCGTTGATCGAGCCCTCGACGTGCGCCGTCGTGTCGACGACGTCCTCGTCCTTCGAAACGAAGAACTCGTAGTCCGCGTCGCACGCGATCTCCGTGAGGTAGAGCGTGGGCCCGCCGGACGCGTCGGTCGGCGGCGCGCTCCCGTTCGCGAGATCCTCCTCGGGGGACGTCGCGAGCGTCGAGCACCAGTCTTCGGGAAGAAGCTGATCCGATCCGCGATACACGACGTGATCGGCGGCGGGGTGCACGGTACCTCGGTCGGTCGGGCGGACGTACCAGCAGGTCTCGGCGTCGATCGAGACCAGGGCGCGAAGCCCGTGAGCCGTCCTCGTCGCGCGGACGCGGGCGTCGGGCCATCCCTCGACCACGCCGCGGTACGTACGGACTTCGGGGGCGGGAGCCTCGACGAGCTCGCCGGCGTCATCCTGGACGAAGAACCGGAACTCCGGCGACCGTACGGAATGCCTCTCGAGATGAACGCGATGCTCGACGCCATCGAGCGGGAGGCGCACGGAGAAGCCCTCGCTCGCCGAGTCGTCCGGAAGGTCGAGCGCGATGCCGGTCAGCTCGCGCACCCGGAACTCGGACTCCCAGGCCGCGAGGGTCGCCGCGTCGATCCGGTCGGAAGACGCCAGGTGCGGCGCGGGGAGGAGAGCCGGGACCGCGATCGCGGCCGCGAGCAGGAGGAAGATCGCGAACGTGGAACTACGGTGAGTCATGGTACGGCTCCTTCATGCGCGATGCTTCGCGCGCGCTCCTGTTTCGCTTCTCGAGGCCCATCGTAGTGGAAGTCCCCGATACGGGCAAACGGAATCGACGGGGGCTTGCGGCCGGAATTGACGGTGGATCGGGGGTGAGTCAGAATCGGCGTCGGGTACCGGCGCGACATTCCGCGGATGTCTTCGAGCTTCCTCGCGTGCCCTCGTGACGCGCGACCGGAGCTTCCGGTGGGGGCCGGGTATCGCAGGAGGACACGCTTTGCGTTACAGCTTGGAAGGTTCGAGAAGTCCTGCGTCGGCCGGTCGAGCGCGATGCGCAGCCAGTCTCCCGGCGGTGACGATCGCCGCGTTCGCGATGCTTTGCGCCTGGAGCCTGGCGGCGGCTCGCGTTGCCCCCGATGCACCGGAAGAGGGTGCGTCCTCCGTCTCGGAGGATGTCCGATTCTCCCACGAAGAGGGGGCGCCCGCATTCGCCGCCACGTGGGTTCGTCCCGCGGGTGACGGACCGTTCCCCGCTGTGCTTCTTCTCTCGCCGGCCGGAGATCATCCTCGTGACGAGATCCGGTCCGGGTCGCGTCACAACGCCGACCTCGCGAGGCGTCTTGCCGAATCGGGGATCGCCTCGCTTCGCGTGGATTCGCGTGGTGTCGGAGATTCGAAGTGTGACGCGTGGCCCGAATGGGATTGGAGCCGCACTTCGGACGATCTCGCGACCGACGTGGCCGGGCATCTGCGCTACCTGGCGAGCCTCGACGCCGTGGATCGCGATCGCGTCGGCGTCGTCGCTCACGGCGATGCGTGCGTTCCAGCGATGCTTCACGAGGCGCGCGTCGGTGGACTCGCGTTCACGGTGCTGCTCTCGCCGCCGGGGATATCGGGACGCGACAACCTCGTCCAGGGGCAGCTCGCGCGGCTTCCCGCCGAACGCCGCGAAGAGCTCGGCGCCCTCATGCGGGCCGGGATCGACAAGATCATCGAGGCCGCGGATCGAGACGAAGCGATCGCGACGCTCGCCAAGGCCTTCGCCGCGATGGGCGTGCCGCAAGAGCAGGCCACGGCCGGCGCGTCGGGCTTCCACGACCAGCTGGCGAACGCCTGGACGCGTCACTTCCTCGGGTACGACCCCGCGGACGCATTCTCGGAGATCGAATCGCCGCTGCTCGCGCTCTTCACGGACACGGACGAGCGTTACCCTTCCGGTCCGAATGCCGAGCGGATCCGCTCGACGCTCCGGGAGGCCCGCGCGGTCCACTCGGAGGTCCGAACCCTCCGCGGTCTTGATCACTTCCTCTCGGCGCAGCCGCCTGAAGGGTCGGACGAACGTCCGATCGTGTACGCGGATCCCGTCGTGGAGGCCGTGATCGGATTCATCGAGTCCGCCATGGATCGGTCCGACGAACGTCATCTGCGGCCGGGCCGATAGGGCGTAGGCATCTCCGGGGTTGCCGACGATCTCGCGCTCGCATCCGGGTACGGGGTGCTCGGTCATCCGCCGCGGACCCCGAGTCGCCGGGGCGAAAGGAACCGACGGGGACCTTCGGATCGGCACCTGCGAAAGCCGATAACGATCCGCGCGTATTCAGGGTCAGTTGCGCCACCGACACCCGCGGACGCTCATTCGAGGTTACCGATGAAGAGACACAAGTCGTTCCTTACCTTGGCTTTCACGCTTGCTGCGATCGCACTGGTCGCCCTGCCGCTTCCGGCCCGCGCCGTCGAGGACGATGTCCTGAACGACGTGTGGTTCGTCACCCGCCTTCTCGGAACCGAGGCGGGGCACGCGCACTCGGTGACGAAGCGAGTGACCGAGGACGGGAAGCCGATGATCCACGTCAGCGTGGATACGGAGATCGCCCTGAAGCGTCTGGGCCAGTCGATCGAGGTCCGATCGTCGGCGGAGTCGCTCGAGAGCGAGGGGGGCGAGTTCGTGTGGTCGCGTAGCTCGACGATGATGTCGGGCACCGAGACGGTGACCGAGGCGACGGTCAAGGGCGACAAGCTTCACGTCGTGCGTACGGTGTACGGTCGCAAGAGCGAGCCGCAGATCATCGACTGGACGACGGGCGTGCTCGGGCCGCACGGAGCCCACTCCGTCGTGGCGCCGCTGCTGAAGACGCCGGGCGCGACGTACGAGTACAAGACGTTCTTGCCGGATCTCGGTGCGCGGGCGATCCAGGTCAAGGGCAAGGTGATCGGCCCGGCCGAGAAGATCGTCCTCGGCAAGAAGCGCCAGCTCGTCGAGGTCCACGAGCAGAACGACGCGCTGGCCGGCATGGTCTCGAAGTACTGGTACGGTGAGGACGCGATGCCCGTCCTGCAGCTGTCTCCGATCGCCGGCGGCGTGGAGACGATCCTCGTGTCGAAGGAGCGTGCGCTGAGCGGTCCGACCGAGGCCGAAGCGGGCGCGCTCGCCGACGGTGGAAAGAAGGAACAGCCGGACGCGCTGATCGGGCTTTCGGCGCAGTCGAACGTTCGCCTGCCGTTCCCGTACTCGACCGACTCCGTCATCTATCGCTTCAAGCTCCGCGAGGGCGAGATCGACGATTTCGTGACCGGTCTGCAGAGCGAGCGGCAGACGATCCTCCGCAAGACGGATGACGAGGTCGTCGTCCATGTCCGTTCGGTGCTGCCCGGTCCGGAGGACTCCTACCCGATCCCGCTCGAGAAGACCGACGCGGTCCGCGAGTATCTCGAGGCGAACTCGTGGCTGCAGTCGGACGACGACGCTTTCGTGAAGGCCGTGCGCGACGTCATCGGCGACGAGACCGACGCGTGGAAGGCCGCGAAGAAGCTCGAATCGTGGGTTTACAAGTCGGTCGACAAGAACATGGGTGTGGCGTTCGCCTCGGCTCGCGAGGTCCTCGACGACCCGCAGGGGGACTGCACCGAGCACGCCGTGCTGCTGGCCGGCGGTCTGCGCGCGGCGGGGATTCCCTCGCGCGTCTCGATGGGCTTCCTGTACTTCAACGGCGTGTATGCCGGACACGCGTGGTGCGAGGCCTGGATCGGCCGCTGGATTCCGCTCGACGGCACCATGGCGCGGCCGTTCGTCAGCGCCGCCCATATCGACTTCGGGCGCTCCTCGCTCACGCACGAGTCCCTCGAAGGGCTCTTCCTGAATCTCAGCCGCACCATCGGAAACGTGGACATGGACATCCTCGAGTACTCGCAGGGCGGCAAGACGGTGCGCGTCGACGACACCTTCAAGCCCTACGACATCGACGGCGCGACCTACTCGAATGCCATCTACGGCATCCGTCTCGAGCACCCGGCGGGGTGGGAGTACGACGATCTCGAGGACGTCGGATACGGCCGGCAGCTCCTGTCGATGAAGGAAAGCGGCGGCGAGGGAAAGATCGAGGTCCTCACGATGGCGCTTCCCTACAACGTCGACTTCAACAACATGCTCGACCGCCTGACGCAGGGCCGCGACGTGGACGCGCGTCGTTCGATCGAGCTGGACGGGCGTCCGGCGCAGCTTCTCGTCTTCCGCGGTGACGATGGCGAAGAAGCGCGCATCGTGGCCGTCACGATCGACGAGCTGATGTTCGTCTTCAACGCGGAGACCACGACCGATTCGCAGCGCGACGCGTTCGCTTCGGTCGTCGCGAGCATCGACTGGATGTAACACGACGCGCGAAAAGCGTAGCGCGGTTCGTTGACGCGACGCGGTACCGTCTCGGAATCGGGAACGATCATTGACGGTGCCGCGCGCGTCGGCTATCTTCGAACCACCTTGCCTTGAAACCCGCCGACTCCGAAGAAGGGAGGGTTCGGTATGCGCGGGTTCCTGTTGTTGTTCGCTTTGCTCGTCATCTCGTTTCTCAGCACGTTCGTGAAGCCGCGAGCCGGTCTGGCTCGGCCCGATGAAAGCGTCGTCGCGAAGACCGTCGACCTCACGGGCTCGTTCGAAGGTCTCGACGGCTGCTTCGTCCTGCTCGATGTTTCGACCGGCGAAATCCTTCGCTACCGTCGAGATCGTTGCAGCACGCGCCTTTCCCCCTGTTCGACCTTCAAGATCCCCAATGCGTTGATCGGTCTCGAGACCGGTGTGATCCCCGATGCGGATCACGTCATGCAGTGGGACGGCAAGCGCCGATCGCGCAAGGTCACGAATCGCGACCACGATCTCGCCTCGGCGGTGGCGCAGTCGGTCGTGTGGTACTTCCAGCGCCTGGCCGAGGGCGTCGGGCTCGAGCGCATGCAGAAGCTCGTGAACTCCTTCGACTACGGCAATCGCGATCTGTCGGCCGGTCTGACCCAGTTCTGGCTCGGATCGAGCCTCGAGATTTCGGCCGACGAGCAGACCGAGTTCCTCCGCCGACTCCACGAGCGCGAGCTCCCGCTGTCGCGCCGCGCGATGGACATCGTTCTCGATCTGATCGTCCTCGATCGGCGCGACGATGTCGTGTTTCGCGGCAAGACCGGGTCGTGTCGCGGCGAGGAGAACGACCCGGATCTCGGGTGGTTCGTCGGCTCGGTCGAACGAGCGGACGGCGTGAAGGTCTTTGCCGTCAACGTCCTGGGAGAGAAAGCGTGGGGGACGGTGGCTCGCAGAATCGCCGAGCGGTCGCTGCGTCGGCTCGGAGAGCTCTAAGGGCCGAAACGAGCCTCGGCGACTTGACGATCGAGCCGAGAGCGGGGCGAGGGAGGGCGCCCTCGTTCCGCTCTCATCCGAGCCCGGGAGCGCCGGTGCGGGATTCCCGCATTCGGATTCCGGGGAGCGGTTCAGGAATGACGCCGGAAAGGCCGAAAGACCCCCCGAGGCCTGATGGGCACGTGCGGCCCGACCACGACCTTGGCGACATCCCGGAGAGTCGAGTCTTGTTCAACACCGCGATGGAGATGCACGACGCGAAGCTCGAATCCCTCACCCGTGCGACGGGTGACGGAGAGGTCGTGCTCGTGTTCTCGGCCTATCTGCACGTCTCGACCGGGTCGCCCGGTATCGACGCGGGCGGTGTGACGTCGGAGCGGATGGAGCTTCGCATCCGGGACGGTCGCGTCGAAGGCGAGATCCCGGCGTTCCCGTGCCGCATCGAAGAGGGGCAGGTCGAGATCGCGATCGAGCCCTTCTCGAATCTGCTTCCGCTGCCGGTACCCGGCGGCGAGCCGTTCGAGATCGAGCTGATGGCGATCTCGGGCGAAGAGTTCCGCGTCACCGGTACGCGTGCCGAGCTGAACCTCCTCAGCCGTCCCGTCTTCATCGACCTCGAAGCGAAGGCCTAGCGAAGCGCCGACGCTCGTCGTTCCTGCTCCGAATCCCGGCTTCTACTGGCGCGCGACGTCGCGCTGACGCTCGGCGAACTTCTCGAGCCCGCCCTCCAGGAACGACTGGAACTTGCCCTTACTGATGTAGCCGCCGTCCTCCGCCATCGTGGCCTCGTCCCGCGGATCGAGGATGACGTAGTACGGCTGACTCGCGACGCCGTAGCGTTCGACCTGCATGCGCGCGAATCGCTTGTGCCGCTCTTCCGCGCGGTCGACATAGAGCCGCGTGCGCACCATCTGCTCGAGCTGGTCGTGGATTCCCTCGAGCGGGAAGACGGTGTTCTCCATCGCGCGGCAGTTTCCGCAGTACACGCCGGTGAAGTCGATGAAGAGCGCCTTGCCCTCGGCCTTGGCCTTGGCGACGGCTTCGTCGTACTCGTCGACGAACCATCCCTCGAGCTTGGCGAGCTCGTCTCCGGCGGGCGCCGGCGGAAGCACGACTTCGAGTCCGACCGAGACCCACCCGGGGATGGAGCCGGTCTGGAAGGCGGGCGGCTTGGCGAGCGACATGCCGATCGGAACCATCAGCAGCAGGGTGAACACGGCGGCCGCATAGCGTCCCACGCTCACCCGGAACGGTTTCACCGGCATCCCGTGGCCGACCTTGAAGAGCCCCAGGAAGAACGCGATGGTCGCGAGACCGATGATTCCGAAGAGGCCGAGCACCACCGGACGGCTCAGCAGGCCGAGGCCCCACTCGAGGTCCGGGACCCAGAGGAACTTGATCGCGACCGCGAGCTCGAGGAAGCCGAAGCCGATCTTGACCGTCTCCATCCAGCCGCCGGCCTTCGGTAGGTTGGCGAGCGCGGTCTGGGAGAGCGACAGGATGACGAACGGGGCCGCGAAGACGACGCCGTAAACGACCATCCCGAGAAGGCTGCTCGCGAAGCCCGCGGCCGTTCCCGAGGCCGCGAGCCCCAGCAACAGGCCGACGACGGGCACGGTGCACGTGAACGAGGCCAGCGCGAACGTGATGCCGAGGAGGATCGCGCCGACGTGGGCGCTTCCCGACGCGCGGCCTGCCGAGTCGGTCTTCGAGATCAGCCAGGACGGAACCTGGATCGTGAACATGCCGAACATCGACAGCGCGAACAGGATGAACACGACGCCGATGATCAGGTTGACCCACGGGTTCGTCGCGATGACGTTGCCGAGGCTCGCGAGCCCCGATCGCGACGACTGGTCCACGACGAACATCGTGAGCACGCCGATGACGAGGCCGATCACGATGAACGTCCCCGCGATCCCGAGCCCGTAGGACGCGGCCACCGCGACCTTGTTCGTCTTCTTCTCCTCGGCGAGCTTGCCGAAGAACGAGATCGTGATCGGGATCATCGGGTAGACGCACGGCATGATCCACGACACCATCGCGCCGAGGATTGCCGTCACGAGCAGCCGGAGCATTCCCGTGTTGCCCTTGTCGGAACCGGTGGGGCCGGTACCGCCGGCGACCGATTCCGTGTTCTCGCTCTTGTAGGCGACGTCGGGAGCCGCGGATCCGGCTTCGTCGACCACGAGCGTGGCTTCGAAGGGGTTGTCGGCCGGCTGCATGCAGGTGAAGTCGTCGCACGCCATCGCCGACGCCTTGCCGGTGATCTTGTAGGTGCCGGGCTCCACGTCGGCTCCGATGCGGATCGGACGCGTGAAGACGACCGGACCGTCGTGCACCATCACCGGACCCATGCCGGGCTGCGGGAACGGATGCGGCGCCGGACCGTCCCACTTCTGCTCGGGCATCTCGAAGCCTTCGGGAAGGTCGTCGACGCTGAAACGCGTCACGAAGACGTTCGGGTCGTCGGTCTCGAGCGTGTACACGTGCCAGCGCGGCGCGGTGTGGATGTGGATGCGCAGTCGCGCCTCGCCGCCCGGCTTGGCCTTCGCGGGATCGACATCGGCGCCGACACCCCACTGATGGTCGGGATTGATCTGGATGTCGAGCTTCGCGGGAGCCGCGGAGCCTCCGTCGCCTTTCGACTCACCCTCGCCTTCGCCCGCGGCACCCTTCGCCTTGATCGTCAGGCTCGTCATGTAGGTCAGGTCGGTCGGGATGAGGCACGTGCGGTCGTCGCAAACCTGGTAGGCGACGCTCCCGGCGACCTCGAACGTCCCTTCCGGGAAGTCCGCGGGGATCGTGATCTTCTTCTTGAACGCGATCTGTCCCTCGTGGACCATTGACGGCTTCGTGAAGCCGAGCATGAGGAACGGATGCGGGGTGGGCTCGACGAACTCTTCCGATTCCCAAGCTTCGGGGATGCTGACGTTGACCTGGGTCGGAAGTCCCTCGGTCTCGGTGGTCGCATAGATGTGCCACCGCGGCGACGTCGAGATCCTCACCTCGAGGGTGGTCGTCTCGCCGGGGGCGACCGTCGCCGGCGTGAACACGCCCGCGACACCGACCTTCTTGTCGGGGTCGGGAGCCGGCCATTCACCGCCGGACGCGGTGTCCTCGGCGGCGAAGACGGTGGTCGCGCCCGCTCCCAGGCCCAATCCGAGGGTCGGTACGAGCGTCGGAAGCGCGAACACGAGCGCGAGACTCGCAGCGAGGATCGCGGTTCGGGACAGGGTTCTCATCGCGGTGAGCTCCGTAGGGGATCTTACGGCTGGATCTGTACTTGTGGCGCCCATTCTAGCACTGGCCCCCCCGAACCGGGTGCAGCGGGCGATTATTCGAGGGGTACGGTGTAAAATGCCGTCCGTTGGGTCACGAGATTGTAACGGACGGGCGATCGGATTCGGAGAGGCGGGCGAGATGCCGCAGACGAAGGCACCGGGGCGTGCGAAGCAGGAGGCCGGGCGAGGCTCGCGAAGCGGTGCGCCGAGCGGCTTCACGGTGTTCGAGACCGAGATCGGCGCGATGGGCGTCGGATGGAGCTCTCGGGGCGTGGCTCGGGTCCGCTTGCCCGAGCCGGGGGGCGCCGAGGCCGTCTCCGCGGCGATGGAGGCGGACGGATTCTCGCCGTCCGAGGACGTCCCCGCCGGTGTCCGGGCGGCCATCGACCAGATCCTGAAGCTCCTCGAAGGCGGCTCGGCGCGCTTCGGCCGCCTGCGCCTCGACCTCGAGACGGTGCCGCCCGCCCA
>CAZQZX010000101.1:0-22531 GCA_964597885.1 uncultured Planctomycetota bacterium | reverse complement strand
GCGCTGCACCGGCCCCCCCTGGTTCCAGAAGGTGTAGGCGAGCAGCACCACGATCCCGAGGATGGCGACCGTGGCTTCGGCCGCGTTCAGTGCCGGCGCACCGGCGGCATCCGTCCCGCGGGGCAGGTAGATGAAGATGTTCGCGAAGTCCTGCATCAGCCAGACCGACCACAGGTAGCCGGTCGTCACCCATTGCAGGACGACCCATACGATCCGGTCCTGCTTGTCGGCCGTGCGTAAGAACCACCGCTCGAGTGTGGGTGCCAGCACGACGTAGATGACCCCGCCGGTGACGAACGCGACCGCGTAGCCGATCAGCGATTTCGTCAGCATGCTGTGCAGCCCGCCCATGGTCGCGAAGATCGTCAGCACCATGAACGTGGTCGACACCGGTATGCCGAGCCGCGTCAGAACGAGGAGCACCAACGGCGGCAGCGCGTGGTACCACTCGGGCTCGAAGATCGGGTACTTGTCGACCTTGTTGAGACGCCCGAAGGAAGGATCGCCCTCGTTGCTGATGTAACCGTAGGCGAAGACGACGACAAGGATCGTCGTCGCGTAGAGGAAGAGCACCCACCACGGCAAGCGGCGATTGGAATTGATGAACGTTCCGAGCGTTTGCAGCGCGTCGTTTCCGACCACGGCGTAGGCAGCGAAGATGAATCCGACTGCCGCCCACAGCCCGATATCGATTCCCATCCCTAATCCCTTCTCGTCCGGGAGCTTAGCCCAAAGCCCCAGATTTCATGCTCGGCACTTGCCTGCGGGTGACGGTAGATAACCGCCGGCCCGGGCGCAAGCCGTTCGGCGAGAAGATTCTGAGGGGGTCCAAAAAGCGAATCGCCGCCGGTCGCGGAACCGGCGGCAATTCTTCAGTCAGAAGGGAAGATGCAAGGAATGAAAGGGCTCAGGAAGTTCTTCTCTTGCGATCAGGGGGCGTCCATCGAAGCGACGCCGAGCGGCGTCCGCCGACGGTTGTCGGCCGCGCGGCGCGTCAGCTCTCGTCCGACCCTCCTGCGTACGCGCCGCAACCCTGCCTCGAGGGCCTCGCGCGGGTGGAAGCCCCACGCCTCCACTTCGACACGGCGACCGCCCGTGAGAACGGCCTCGGCGAAGCATCGGTGGTCGATCCCGCCTTTCGGTCCGTTGTGATCGCCGATGCGAACACGGATCGTCTCGATTCGATCCGAGAATCGCCTCAGCACGGCGTCGACCCGCTCCAGGTACCGCTCTCGCTCCGACGCCTCGAGTTCGACATTGACGAAGTGGATGTGGGTGCGCATGGTCTCGCCTCCGGAAGAAAGGACTCCGTGAACGGCGACCGCGTCGACAATCGGCATCGGTCTACACCAAGAGCTTACCCACGATCCCCTCGAATGAAAAATAGATAGGAATCGACGAAACCATAGAAAGTGATCGGTCACGTCTGCCGCGTCACCGCGGGGGGCGTTTTTGTAAGATCCCCCCTTTCTCGGCATTGAGGCGACTTCGAGAGATGCCCCTGCGAACGACCCTGCCCGCGGCCCGACTCACCCTTCTCGGACTTCTCGTCTGCGGGATCCTCGCCAGCTGCAGCCGCACGGAAAGCCTCCCCCGGCTCCGCCTCGCCACGACGACGTCGACCGAGAACTCGGGCCTCCTCGACGTGCTCCTGCCCGCCTTCACCGAAGAGACGGGGATCGGAGTCGACGTGCTCTCCATGGGGACCGGCAAGGCGCTCCGCACCGGGAAGCAAGGCGATTGCGACGTGGTCCTCGTCCACGCGCCACAGGCCGAGAACGAGTTCGTCCTGCAGGGCTACGGCGACGAGCGAGTGCGTCTGATGTTCAACGAGTTCGTGCTGCTCGGACCGCCGAGCGATCCGGCCGGCGTGAGCGGGACGACGATTCCCGAAGCCCTCACGGCGATCGCGGCGACTCCCGAAGCCTCGTTCTGCTCGCGCGGCGACGAGTCGGGTACGCACACCAAGGAGCTCGAGCTCTGGCGGGACGCCGGCGTCGACCTGGCGACCTGCGCGTTTCAGTACCTCGAAGTCGGCCAGGGCATGGGAGCCACTCTCACGCAGGCCCACGAACGCGCAGCCTACACGCTCGCGGATCGGGGGACGTTTCTCTCGTACCGAGGCCGACTCGATCTCCGGGTGCTGGTCGAAGGAGATGTGAGGCTGCGCAATCCCTACAGCGCGATCGCGGTGAGCGCGCAGAAGCACCCGCACGTCCAGTCCGAGAACGCGCATCGCTTGATCGACTGGTTGACCGGTCCCGAGGGACAGCGACGGATCGGCGAGTACCGGATCGGAGACGAAGTCTTGTTCCACCCGGACGCGAAGCGCTGATGGAATCCGTCTTCCACGCGATCGCGACGTCGCTCCTGTGCTCCGTGGCGGCGACCGCTCTGGCGGGCCTGGTCGGCGCGCCGCTCGGGATCTGGCTCGGACGCCACCGCTTTCGGGGACGACGCGCCGTCCTCGTCGCGGCACGTACGGGGATGGCTCTGCCGACGGTCCTGGTCGGACTGATCCTTTATTCGATCCTCAGCCGGTCGGGCCCCCTCGGCGGTACGGGACTGCTGTTCACGAGGACCGCGATCGTCATCGGCGAGCTCGCCCTCGCGCTCCCGATCGTCGTCTCGCTGTTCGCCGCCACGACGGAAGCGCTGCCACGGACCCTAGAGGCGACGGCCAAGACGCTCGGCGCCGGACGCCTGCGGGTGTACGCCACGGTACTGAGCGAAGCCCGGCTCGGTCTGCTCGTCGCCGTGCTCGCCGCGTTCGGCCGCGTCGTCTCCGAGCTCGGGATCGCCATGATGCTCGGCGGGAACATCAAGGATCACACCCGCACGATGACGACGTCGATCGCGCTCGAAACGCAGAAGGGGTCCTTCCGCGAGAGCCTCACGCTCGGGCTCGTCCTTCTCGCCGTGTCGCTCGCCGTCAACGTCGTCGCGCACTGGGTCGGATCGACCGATCGCCCCGAGGGCTCCCGATGAGCACCGCCGCCCGCCCCGAAGTCTGCCTCCGAGCACGCGCCCTGTCGGCCGCCCGCGGCGATCGTCGCGTGCTGGACGGCATCGACCTGGAGGCTCGCATGGGCGAAGCCGTCGCCATCCACGGACCGAACGGCGCCGGCAAGTCCACGCTGCTCGAGATCCTCGCTCTGCTCCGGCCGATCGCCGGCGGCGAGCTTCGATGGTTCGGACAGGCCGCAGGAGTGGACGATCTCGCCACCCGCCGACGCATGACCCTCGTGATGCAGCCCGCCCTCCTCCTGAACCGGAGCGTCCTCGACAACGTGCGCTACGGCCTCCGGGCACGGGGACGGTCGGCCGCCGATGCCGGAGTCCAGGCGCAGCGGGCGCTCGACCGCGTGGGATTGACGGCGCTCGCCGATCGCTCGGCGAAGCGGCTCTCCGCGGGCGAACGCCAGCGCGTGAACCTCGCGCGCGCCCTCGCGCTTCCCGTCGAGGTCCTGCTCCTCGACGAGCCCGACGCGAACCTCGACGAAGCGAGCACACGGAAGCTCGCGGCGATCCTCGAGGAGATCCGCGAGGCCGGTCGACACCTGATCGTGATCGCCTCGCCGACGGAGAGCCTCGTGCTCCCGCGGCCCGACACGGTCCTCGAGCTACCGGCCGCGTCCGCCGGCTAGCCGCTCGAGCTCAGGATCCGATGTCGAGCGATCGCACCGACGGGCCGCGAAGCGCGATGTGCACTCCCCGACGCGCCGGAGTGGAGACGCGTTCCGTGAGGAGGCCGATGAGCTTGCCGTCGAGGTCGAGCACCGGACCGCCGCTCGAACCGGCCAGCGGTACGGCTCCCGCCACCGGCGCGATCCGGATGGGATCCCTCGAGACGACGCGACCGACCATCGGGATCGGATAGAGAGGCGCGAGATCCGGTGTGGCACGAACGTCGACGACGCGACCTTCGGCGCCGACTCCCACGGGCTCGGCGTAGTAGAAGTACAGGCCGAGCCCGCCGCGACGAGGACTCCCGGTCTCGACGGACGGAAGCGTCTCCCCCTTCGGCAGAAGCACCTCGAGCACGCACCAGTCCGACGCCGCTCCCGCACCGCCGGAGCCTTCCCCCTTCCGATCGATGCGGGCCGGAAAGCGACGACCGTCGGGAAGCAGCACATCGATCCGGTCGACATAGGGGTGGCGTAGGATATGCCCCGCGGTGGCGACACGCCGGCCGCCGTCGATGAGGATGCCGGTACCGGAGTCCTTCACTCCGTCGGCCTCCACGCGAACGCGGACGCACGCGCGGCGCGCGCTCTCGAGCGCACGATCGGCGCGGGCGATGTCCTCGCCCTCGAGCGACTCCTCGAGATAACGCGAGGCGGCCCGGCGTCCGCTCTCGCCGTAGTCCGCAAGCGTCACCAGATCGTCCTCGAAGCCCTCGAACGAGCGTACGTTCCGATACCTCACATAGGCGCCCGACGACAAGCAGCCCCCGAGGACGGCCACGGCCATCGCGACAACCGCGGTGTGGAGAAAGCAGCGAGACTTCATGAAGGCGATCGGTCTCATTCAGGAATCGTTGACGAGAGAGCGAGCCGTGAGGAGATCGTTGGCGCACAGATCGCCGTTGTCCTCGAGCGTCGCGACGACGGCGACGACGCGTCCACTCTGGTTCACGACCGGACCCCCGCTCATGCCGACGATCGGAGTGTAGCCCGCGACCGGCTCGAGTCGCAGGCATTCGGGCTCGCCGACGATCCGCGCGAGCAGGGCGACGGGGGCCAGAGGCGTGGTCTCGCGATCGAACGCGGTCGCCAGGTGACCGCGACGGGTGACACCGATCGTGTCGGGGTACCCCACGACAGACACGATCGACCCGACTTCCGGCTCACCCACGGAGACCGAATCGGTCCTCGCGTCTTCGAGCGAGTCGGCGCGCAGCAGCACCCATTCGCGTTTCGGATCCTCTTTGGGGAGCTCGCGCACGACGACCCGAGCCGGACGCATCAGACCGTCGAGGAAGGTCACGTAGGTCGCCGCCGCTCGCTTGGGCACGACATGTCCGGCCGTCAGCACGAGCCCGTCGCCGACGTGAACGCCGCTGCCCTCCTGAGACAGCACGCGCGAACCGCGACGCTCCACGACCGCGCGTACGCGGACGGTAGCCGACCGCGCCCGATCCATCCCGCGGGCGAGATCCTCGTTCCCCGCGCGCTCGAGGTAGCGCGTCGTCGCCTGCCGGCCCGTCTCGACGTAGTGGAACATCGTGACCACCGACGAATCGCGACCGCGGCCGGCGCACCCGCCGCACAGAGTCACGGCCAGGAACGCGCACGCGAGGAAGCGGGAGCGGCTGAGGCGGTGCGGCTGGATGTTCGTCAAGGTGGCTTCTCCTGGGCGAGGCGCCACCGGGACGTCCGGACGCGCCTGCCGCTCGGCTTCGTCCGTTTTACGATCTCGGAGAGATCTTGGCGATGAAACGCCCCGCTGGCCCGGAGGCTTTCGCCCGGGTCAGCTTCCGTCGCCCTCGATCCCACGCGTGATCCGCGGCACCAGCCAATCGAGCAGTCGCTCGGATCCGTCGGTGTCGAGGTGGACGGCATCCGTGAACCGCTCGGCGGGCCAGACCGATTCGCACGCGAGATACCGCGCGCCGGTGCGGGCCGCGAGCTCCCGTGCGCGCTCGATCCGATCGTCGAAGAAGCGAGGCGACGACGTCCGGATGAACTCCGTCACCGGCATCTGGATGATCGCGGTGCGGATCCCCTCCGCCCGCGCACGCTCGAGAATCGCTCCGGCGAGCCCGTAGTTCGGATCCGTCTCGCTGGCCTCGCGCATGGCCCACCGCGTCATCCCGCCCACGATCCTGCGGCCGGCGTTCGCGGGATCCGCCTCGAGCTCCGTTTCCCGTCGGACGTCGGGCGGCGCGACTCCGAGCCGGTCGAATTCCTCTCCGATCCGCTCGGTCAGGGTCCACGCCCACCGACTCATGCGCGTCGGCGTCGGGCGGGCCTTTCCGAAGATCACGTTCGCCTGCACCATGAGGACGGTCGGCTCGAGCGCGAAGATGTCGTCCAGCAGGACCTCGAGATCGACGAGGTTGAGGCCGCCGACCGCGAGGGCATGAAACGAGACCGTCGCTTCCGTTCGCTTCGAGATCTGCCGGCCGATGTCCGGGCCCGAACCGAACGCGGCCAGGCTCAGTGAGTCACCGAGGACGACGACACGGCGATCCGCCCCCGACGCCTCGCGCTCGATCGTACGCAAGATCGCCTCCGCCTCGCGCGTCGTCTCTTCTCGCGGCCCATGCGCCGCCGAGGAGTCGCGGAGCTCGGAGTCCCGCATCACGTAATAGAGGGCGAAGCTTCCCGCGAGCGCGAGGAGGATCACGGCCTTCCACGCGAACAAGGCCGCGGCATCCGCCCGCCCGGCGCGCCCCTTCCCTCGCGCCACCACGGAGCGCACGACGTCCGCAGCGAGACCGAGCGCGAGGGCCTCGAACGCCGCCGCGATCGGAAGCCACGCGGGATGCGACCAACCGAGCGCGCCCCAGAGGCGGACGAGCCCGGAGGCCGGAGCGAGGGGGATCGCCAGCCAACTCGGCAGCTCCGACACCGAGTGCGGCAGACCGAGCACCAGCCCGATCGCGGCGACCACACCGATCCAGGAATAGACGAAGAACCCGGACACGCGCGTCACATCCTCCAGTAGCGGAACTCGCGTCCCTCGAAGTCGTGGAGCAAGAAGATCAGGAAGAGGATCGCCAGATACCACAGCACGGTCAGCGTCGTCTTCAGCAGGTGCTTTCGATCCATCAGGACCTCCATCCGAGCAACAGGATCCGGAAGTCTTCCGCCGTGTCGGCGAAGGACTCGTTCTTGGTGATCGCGAATCCCGCCATCACGAAGACGAACGTCGTCGCGGTCGAGAGCCCGACGCCGAGTCCCCGGAGCGCCGGGTGACGAGGCTCCGGAAGTCGCTTGGCGATCGCCGCGGCGTACACGCGATGCACCGCGAGCCCCACGCCGTGGTAGAGCCCCCACAGCACGTAGCGCAGCGTGAACTCGTGCCACAGGCCGATCGTCAGCATCGTGGCGATCACGGCGAGTGCCGGCTGCCTCCACCGGGCGAGCGCCGGGGTGAAGATGTAGCGCCGGCACCACTCGCTCAGGCTCATGTGCCACGATCGCCAGAACTCGGCGATGTTCCGCCGAGTGAACGGCCGGTGGAAGTTCTCACACACCGTCTGACCGAGGAGCCGCGAGACCCCGATCGCGATATCCGAGTAGCCCGCGAACGCGAAGTACAGGTAGAGGCCGTACGTCACGCACTCGAGGAAGACCCACGGCGTCGTTCCCGGCGTGAGCCCCCCGAGCAGATAGCCCGGCAAGAGGTAGGCCACCGCCCAGTTCGCGAGGATCACGACCTTCGCGTATCCGTAGAGCATCCGCCGCAATCCCTCGGCGAACTTCGCCCCGTCCCAGCGGAGTCGACGCTCCTCGCGAAGGAACGGATCGAACCGGTGAATCGGCCCCACCATCAGCGTCGGGAAGAAGAACATGTAGTTGTAGAACTGGAGGAACGAGTGCTCTTCGATCTCGCCCACGTCCGAATCGATCCAGTAGTGGATCAGCTTCAGGATGTAGAAGCCGAAGCCGAGCGGAACGACGATCGCCGGAAGGACATCGCGCTGCCCGAGCGCGGCCCACGACTTCAGCGCCGCGAACAGGACGATCAGTCCGATCAGCCCCGCCCACCAGATGCCGCGTGCCCGTCGGCGGCACAGCGCGTAGACACCCCCCGTCAAGACGAAGAGCATCCCGCAGGAGATCGGATCCCACAGGACAAGGAAGGCGGTCCCCGCCGCAGCCAGCAGATACGGTCGCACGCGCTCCCCGACGCGCCAGAAAACGGCGACGAAGACCGCGACGAAGATCAGGAACTCGGAGGTGAGCTGTGGCAACGGTCTCGGCTCAGGATCCCGCGCGGAGCCCCTGGGCGATGTCGGCAACGGCCGAGAGCGACTGCATGCGCATGATGTCTCGCGGGCCGAACGTCACGTCGAGCGCGCGCTCGAGATTGCAGACGAAGTCAAGGTGCGCCATCGAGTCCCAACCCTGGCAGGTATCCGGACGCGTGGCGAGGCTCAGCGACGATCGGGTCGTGCGGAAGGACTTCGCCGCAACGTCGAGGATCACCGCCGACACGTCGACGCTTCCCGACGAGCCGGTCGCTCCCGAGACGCCCTCGGCCACCCGTTTCTTGAGCTCGGCCGTCTGCACCTTTCCGGAACGGCCCTTCGGCAGCTCGGGCAGAACGTGCAGCTCGCGCGGCACCTTGAACGAAGCGAGTCGCTCGGACACGAACGCGAGGATCGCCTCGTCGGTCGCCCCCCCGTCGGTCACGGCACACGAGAGGATTCGCTCTCCCCAGGTATCGTCCTCGACGCCGAACGTCGCCGCTTCGATCACCGAGGGGTGCTCGAGTAGCGCCTGATTGACCTCGTCCGGCGCGACGTTGCGGCCGCCCGTGATGATCAGATCCTTCTTGCGACCGACGAGCTTCAGGTGCCCCGTCTCCTCGTGAATGACGAGATCGCCGGTCGGAAACCAGTTCGTTCCCTCGGCAACCACCGAGGGCGTTTCCGTACCGAGATAGCCGGGCGTGACGCTCGGGCCGGCGATGAGCAGCTCGCCCTCGGCCCCGGCCGCGACCGGACGCCCCTCGTCATCGACCACGAGGGTCTCGCAATCGAACGCGAGTCCGATCGAACCGATCCGGCGCGATGATTCGTCCGGCCCGGAGAAGATCAGGTTGCCGATCTCCGACATCCCGTACATGTTCGCGACAGGCTTCCCTGTGATGTCCTCGAAGCGCTTCCAGAGCTCGGGGGCGAGCGAGGAAGCGGTCGACACGACGAACCGGAAGTCCTCCGTGTCGAAGGACTCGCGCGCTCGATCCTCGTCGCGAAGCATCAGCGACATCAGCGTCGGCACGAGGATGGCGTGCGTCGCGCGGTGCTTGTAGATCGCGTCCATCACGATCGGGAGCTTCGGCATCGTGAACGGCTCGAGGCGAAGCATCGTGCTGCCGCTCATGAAGGTGACGAGGATCCCGGTGAGCAGGCCGTCGACGTGCGTGATCGGCATCAGATTCAGGACGCGCGACGCTTCGTCGAGCGCGAGCCGCTCGGTCATCGTTCCCGCCTGGGCTTCGAGGTTGCCGCGGGTGAGCGGCACGAGCTTCGGCCCGCCGGTGGTTCCCGACGTGTAGAGGATCAGCGCGAGATCCTCGGTGCTCCCCTCGTAGGGGGCGTGCTTCGCGTCGTGCGCATCGAGGACGGCCGGATAGGTCTCCGCTGCCGCATCGCCCTGCTTCTTCTTGCCGCCTCCGAGCCAGCGCGACACGAGCTTCTTCTTCGGGGCGGCCGCGCGCAGCTGCGGGAGCGTGCACTCCGCGTCGACCCAGCGGTCGGCCACCTCTTCCTCGGCGAACATCAGCTTCACATCGGCCTTCGAGAGCAGGTAGCGGACCTCGGCGGCGGTCGCATCGGGATCGATGAAGACCGGGACGAGGCCCGAGCGCAGACAACCGAGAAAGACCACCATCACCTCGGCGTCGTCACGCATGCCGACGGCGATCGTATCGCCCGGAACGAGACCGCGACTCTCGAAGTACGAGGCGAGTCGCGCGCTTCGGTCGAGCGCGTCCCGGCGGCCGAGATTCCATCGCCCGTCGATGAAGTCTCCCTTCGGTGATCCTTCGAGCTGCCGGAACCGTTCGTGGATCGTAACTCCCGTCATCTGCTTCATCGATGGTTCTCCAAGATGTTCCGTACGCTTTCCGGATCCCATTTTCCGCTGGTCCCGACGGGCACCTCGTCGACCTCGATCAGGATCGAGGGGACGTGAGCCGGCGCCAGCACGCCACGCAAGCCTTCGCGAATCGCGTCGGTCCAGCCTTCGCGATCGCCCACCACGTCGCGGTCGCGCACGACGATCGCGGCCAGGTGATCGAAGCCGCCATTCTCGTGCGACGTCGCGTGACAGGCCAGCACGCCCTCGATGCGATCGAGCGCTCGCTCGATCTCCGCCGGGTAGATGTTCTCGCCGCCGCGATCGATCAGCATTCCGTCCTGCCGCCCGAGCAGGACGATGCAGCCCTCGTCGTTCCGGCGAGCGAGATCTCCCGTGTGGAAGTAGCCGCCCCGAACGCGGGGGTTGGGCTCGTAGCCCTCGGACGTCATGTAGCCGAGCGCGAGCGCGTCCGAGTAGATCGCGAGCTCGCCTTCTTCGGCCTCGTTGCCGTTCTCGTCGAGGATCGCGGTGATCGCGCCGATCGGCCGACCGATTCCCGGCTCTTTCGTTTCTTCCTCGGGGACGAAGATGCACGCGCCCGAGGTCTCCGTCAGGCCGTAATAGTCCCGAATCGGGCAGCCCATCACGCTCTCGAAGTCGGATTGCAACCCCGCGTGAAGCGCCGAACCGGTGCAGAGCACCGCGCGGATCCGATGATCGCCAAAGTCGCGGATCTTGTCCTTGAGCTGAACACAGTACGCGAGGAACGCAGGCGTCGTATTGAGCAGCGTCACCTCGTGCTCGACGCACGTCTCGAGGATTCCGAGCGGCCCGCGATCGGTCGGCGCGAGCACCACCGAGGCACCGGCGTGGAGCGGCGTGATGCAGGTATTGCGAAGACCGCTCATCGTGTGGGGCGTTCCGGATGCGAAGAATCGATCCGAATCGCGCCACGCGTAGACGCGATCGATCAGCTCGCTCGAGCGGAAGAGGCCCGCGTGGGAAAGAACGACTCCCTTGGGCGTTCCCGTGCTTCCCGACGTGAACAGGATCGCCGCCGGCTGGTCGGGCCGCGTCGTCGGGAGATCCTCCATCTCGGGCTCGTCGGCCACGCCCTCGAAGAACGAAGGATACGGAGCCTCATCCTCCTCCGCGCTCATCGCGAACGCGGGACACTCGACCCCGTCCACTTCGTGCATGAGCACGGCGATTCGCGGACGGAGATCCCCGAGGACATGGGCCATCCGATCGCCGCTCAGACCGGGGTCGATCGGAACCGCCGTCGCCCCGAGAAGGACCGCGCCCCAGAAGGCGAAGAAGAACTCGGGATGCGACACGGCGTGAATCAGGACTCGATCGCCTTCGCCGACGCCCTTCGACGCGAAGAACGCCGCCACCTTGCGCACGATCGTGTCGGTATCTTCGTAGCTGAACACGCTGCCGTCCTCGGCCCAAACGAGGAACGGGGCCTCGCCGGACAGGTCGACGGCCGATCGGAACAGGTGGCCGA
This sequence comes from uncultured Planctomycetota bacterium, assembly GCA_964597885.1. Taxonomy (GTDB): domain Bacteria; phylum Planctomycetota; class JACOTG01; order JACOTG01; family JAUIME01; genus CAZQZX01. Next base: position 11,263 of record CAZQZX010000101.1, on the reverse strand, counting down.
GCGTGGTCTCGGACTCGTGCGGAATCACGCGCTGCGTGGCGTAGTACTGCTGAAGCTGCGCCATCGAGAAGGACACCGCCTGCAATCGCACGAAATCCGTCTTCTCGAGCGCGCGCAGCCTTCGATGGATCTCCGTCGCCTCGAGTCCGAGGATCTCGGCGATCTCCCCCACCGTCTTCAGTCGAAGCGCGTGGTACAGGATCTCGCGATCGACGCGCTCGAGCGTCATGGGGAAGTACCGGTCGAGTCGGTCCCCGTACATCGGGTGCCGATCCAGCAGGTCGCGAACGCCCGCGAGCATCCCGGTCGTCTCGACCTCGGCCACACCGGTCGAAAGATCGACGTCGAGCAGCGGGTTGATGATGACGTAGGCATCCGGATCGAACGCGGGCTCCGATTCGGCGAGCGAACGCCCGTCGTTCCCTTCGGGCGCGACGACCAGGCACGCGTTGTAGTGCTCCATGTCGGGCTCGTCGGAAAGCAGCGTTCCCGCGACCTCTTCGAACAACCGCTTCTCCGACATCACGAAGCTCTGGCGACCGGTGCCTTCGAGCGCTTGATCGAAGTACTTCTTCCAGTGCGTTCCGTGCAGCTGGATCTCTCCGCGCTCGAAGAACGGCTCCGGCTCCGAGTTCGTGAGATGGATGTGCGGGAACACGAGCACGCCATCGGCGCGACATACCCGCAGGCAGTCCGGGATCAGAGGCTGATGCCGATAGCGATGAATCGTGTCGAGACCGTGCACGACCGCGAACGCGTCATCGCGGAACGGCAGCGGATCGTCCGGGTTGTGGAAGACGAGATCCCAGTTCGGTCGTCGATGCGCCTCGTCCAGCCAGTATCCGAAGCCGCGATATCCGAGGACGTCGGAACCGCTCTCCCACACGGATACGACATGCTGCTCGGGGAACGTCGACGAGAGCAGCTCGCCCGTCCACCCGGTCCGACACCACAGATCGAGGAGGATGTCACCGGGCCGGAGACGCTCGCGCAGGAAGTCGATCATCGGATCGATCGCGCGCGTCGACTCGTTGAACGGACGAAAGGCCGCGTACAGGTCGATGCTCGGACGACGGCGCTTCGCTCGCAAGAATGATTCGTACTCGCGACGCGATCCAAACAGACGCTCGTCGAGTCGACGCAGCTCGTCCTCGGGATCTTCGCCCCCGAGGAGCTGTTCGTGGAACACTGGAAAGCCATGCAGGACCGGTACCGAGACATGGCACTTGGCGCACTCGAGCGCACCGGTCTGCAGTCTTCCGTCCCGCTCGTCCACCGCAATGGAAGACAGCGGCTCGCGACAGGACGGGCACTCGAATACGGACGACAGCGTGTCGGAATGCACGTGATTCTCCTTCACCCAGATTCCCGACGCCCGGTCCGGCACCCGCACGCCACTTCCCGAGTATCGGCCTTGGGGCACGGGAAGATCCACTGCAAAAGCAGCCCGCAAGACAAGAGCTTTATGGGAGTTGCACGGACAACAACAAACATCGCTACATTTTTGGTGGACAAGAGCCTGCGGATCCGCTCGAATGACTCTCCCCAGGGGATATTCCTACCGCGATAGAAGGTCTCGAGAGCTGCCATGTTTCCGTCCAAACCCGGCTCATGCCGTACGCGGAGAGCGTCCGGCCAAGCGCCGAATCTCCGCCAAGTCCCCCCCGTCGCGACCCTTGTGGTGCTGGTCGCCCTCGCCGCCGCGCCCCTCCCGGCCGTAGGCTCGGACGGGAGCGCCGCCGCGGGCCTCCGCGCACCGATCACCGTGCAGGAGCTGCTCCCGGCGGGACACCCCGGGTTTCCTCGTGTGCAGGCCCCGGTCTGCGCCGGCATCCCCCTTCCGGATGGAACGGGAATCAAGAGCGTCGATCAGCTTCGACTCGTGGGGACGTCGCCCTACCAGCTCCAGCCGATGGGCTACTGGGAAGACAGCGGCAACCTCAAGTGGGTGCGGGCCGACTTCGCGGCGACGATCGGTCCCGGAATGGTCCTCGACGAGATCTTCCTGACCGGGTGCAACGGCACTCCCGAGGAGAACGGCTATCCGGATCTCGGAGTCGAGCTTCCCGATCGAGTCTTCCTCGACACCGGTGTGCTCGAGGTCATCATCGCGCGCGACGGTCCGGGTCTCATCCGCCGCGTGCGCGTCGACGGGCAAACGCTCGTGGACGGCGATCACGCGTTCCGGCTCGACGTCATCGGAATGGACGGCACGTCCTACCCCGCCATGCCCACTCCGGATCCCGCGCGACTCGGCACGCCGAGACGACCGCGCGTCGACCTCGTCGAAAACGGCCCGCAGAAGGCGGTCGTCCGGATCGCCGGTGAGCACGCCGCGAACGGCGAGCACCTCGCCGACTTCGAGCTTCGCCTTACCGCGTATCGAGGCCAGCGACATCTCGATGGCGTCTACACGCTGAAGAACGCGTCGGCGAAACATCCACGCCACATCCGCCACCAGGGCGTGCGGCTGAACCTGAAGACGCGGCTCGCCGGGCCGAAGCGCGTTCGCTTCCCGGTTCCCGACTCGGACGAAGGAACGTCCTTCGTACTCGGGAACAACGGCCACGCGTACCTGTACACGAGCTACAACACGTCGGTGCAAGCCGGCGCGTTCAACGTGCGGACCCGACGGCACGAAGACGGGTGGGTTCCTCCCGTACCCTTCGACCCGGTCCGCCGGCGCTACCTCGAGGAAGGCTCGCGCATCGTCAAGAACGATCGGGTGCTGATGCAGACGCCGGCGACGGGCTACACCGAGCTCCAGTACGTCGACCTTTCCGACAAGGAAGGTCGGGGCGTGCTCGGGGCACTGCGCTTCGGCGCCCGCTACTGGCCCGTCTCGTCGGAAGCGTTCGGCGCGGCCGGTGGTGCGATCTCGCTCGGGTTGTTCTCGGATCGGTCGCCGCTCCCCCACACCGTCAACTTCTACACGCACCAGACCCGGGAGTTCACGCTCGAGTTCCACGGCCTCGAGATCGGCGCCGCCAACCGCGCGTTCCAGCACACATATCCCCTGATGGGCCGCGTGGCCGACACCGGCTACCTGAACAAGACGGGAGTGCTGACCGACAAGCTCGTCTCGCTCGACAGCGTCAACCGGATCTTCGAAGAAGCCGCGGTGCCCGCGACCTTGACGCCGAACAACCAGCCGTTCGACGCGGTGCGCTACTACGCGGCACGTCAGGGCGGCGGCCACAACCAGTACGACACGACGTACCACCACCTGCTGCGATACCTGCGCACGGGTGATGCCGGCGCGTTCTTCAAGGCGAAGAGCTGGGCCGACTACCGCGCCGACAACGCGATCCTGCGGAGCGACGACTTCGTGCTCGCGCTGAACGGCGACTCCCGCTTTCCCTGGGTTGCGCCCGTGAATCACGGGGAGTTCCGCGTCGCCCAGGGTCACGTGTTCGACAACCAGCACCGCCACACGCGCGGCCTGCCGCTCCTGCACTATCTGACCGGCGACCCGCGGTACCGCGACGCGTTCCTCGATGACACCGAGCTCGTCACGTTCAGCGATCGTGTCTCGCTCGCGTATCTCAACACGCGCGTGCAGTCGAAGCTCATCCAAAACGGGATGCTCGGCTACCGATTCCTCGGCGAGGTCGACCGACTGATCGACTTCAGCGGGACGGGCCCGTTCGACCGCGAGGAGATCTACGCCAACATGCAGGGGTATCTGCGGGCGATCCTCGACGCGCGCTACGACATGAATCGCGCGTGCGCGGGGGCACAGCCCAAGGGTTGGAGTGACGAGCCCGGCGAGTCGTTCAACGATCCGCGGCGCTTCTGGTTCGGCAACGGCGACCGCGAACGCAACGTCGAGCCCAAGTTCATGGTGACGACGCTGTTTCCGGAGATGCTCTGGAGCTACCACGAGCTCGCGGATGCCGACGATCCGCTCCTGCCGGAGATCCGTCTGAGGATCCTCGACCTCGAGCATTACTTCTGGACGTCGCTGTACGCGACCTGCCCGGCCGATCCCGCCGGCGCATCGATCGGCGATCCGTTCTACAAGCTCTTCGACGCCGCCAACTGCGAGATCCCGCGAACCCCGGCGTGCGCGAGCTCGGACGACTTCCATCCGGCGTACGCCCTCGAAGCCTTCGCCTACCGGATCACCGGCAACCCCGTGCATCTCCAGCGAGGCATGCAGTTCATGCTCGGGCAGTACCTGCCGAACGATCAGCTCACGGGGCTCAATGCCTATCGCGGCGGATTCCTGAACTTCGCGAACAACTACCTGCGCCACCGTCTCGACTCGCTCGCACCGCTCGTCCAAGACGTGCGGCTGAATCCCGGTCGCGACGAGGCCGATGCGCTCGTGCGTTGGACGTCGAGCGAGCCGAGCTTCGGGCGCGTGCTCGTCTGGGGCGACGCCGTCGACCCGACGGTGACCGAGAGCGAAGGGCTCCCGACGATGGAGCACGAGGTGGCGATCGACGAGCTTGCGCCGCTCACCGACTACGCGATGCGCGCGCTGAGCCGCGACTTCTCCGGCAACGAATCCGGATCGGAGACGGTCTTCTTCGAGTTCGACGATTTCCGTGAGGACTCGCTCGACGAGTACATGATCCGGGAGCAAGGGGGAGGCCGACTCCTCTACTCCCCGGCACACCGGGCGGTTCGCTGCCTGGGCGCCGCCGATTCGCTCGTCTCGATCGAACGACGCCTCCCCGAGCCGTACACGTCGGGCTCGTTCACCTTCGAGCTCGATGAGCACGAGACGAACGGCGACGCCGCGAGCCTGACGGTCCTGCTGCGCGAGAACTCCCAGACGTACTACCGCTTCGTCATCGCCCGCAGCGGCCCCGAGGCGGGCAGCGTCATCGCGCAGAAGTACGTCGGCGGCAAGCTCATCGCACGGGGGCTTCTCCGCGACGCGTTCGGATCGGAGACGGTTCGGCCGACGCTCCTCGTCCGCGCCTCGAGGATCATCGTCAGGAGCGGCTCGTCCTCACGGCGACTCACGGTCGAGACCCCGGACGCGGTGCCGATCCGGGTCCAGGAGGTGATCGTGGGCTTCGAGCAGCTGGACGGCGTCCTCGACAACCTGTTCCTCTCCAGGGACTAACGCCAGCTTCAGTTTCCGGTGGGATTCTGAAACTCCGCGGCGGGCCCCGCTGTATACTCGTGCGATGACATGGGCTCGATGCATGCGATCGCGCGATGCAGATCGGGAGACCGATCCGCCTACACCGAGGTTGTCGCCGCGCATGCGGACCGGCTGGTCGCCGTCCTGTTCCGGATCCTCGGGAATCTCGAGGACGCCCGCGACGTCGCCCAGGAGACGTTCGCGCGCGCGTTCCTGAACCTCGATCGGTACGACGAGCGCCGCCCCTTCGAGCCCTGGCTCTACCGGATCGGACGCAACCTCGCGTACAACCATATCGAGGCGAAGGGTCGGCGAATCGAAGGCCGCGTCGAGCGAGCGAGTGAATCGCGGCTCGGCGAAGTCGAGAGCCCGGACTCCCCTCCCGGGGACCCGATCGAGGCGAAGGAAGATCGTCGCCAGATCGAGCAGGTACTCGCCGAGCTTCGCCCCGAGTATCGCGAGGTCCTGACTCTTCGATACATGGAGAAGCTCGAGTACGGGGAGATCGCCGCGCGGATGGGGGTTCCGATCGGAACGGTCCGCACCTGGCTGAACCGGGCCAAGTCGCAGTTCCGCGAAGCCGCGAGCGGGAAGGAGTGGTTCTGATGCGCTGCCACGATGTGCGAGATCGATTGATGTCCTACATCGACGGAAGGCTTGCCGAGCCGGACGCGTCGGTCCTCGAGACGCATCTCGAGGCGTGCCCGCGGTGCCGCCGCGAGTACGAGGCCGAGGTCGAGCTGGTCACCGCCTTCCGAACCGACGTGACCGGACTCGCCGGCGAAGGCTTCCTCGCCGGTGTCGAGCGGAGGATCGACCGCACGCCCACGCCCGTCGCGGCGCCCGTACGCGTGATTCGTCTGCGCCGGGCTGCCGCCGCGGCCGCGGTCCTCGTCGCGTTCATCGCGTTCGGCCTGCTGTCCGAGGACAGCGACGCGATCGGCACGGAGTCCGAGCTGACGGGCTACACCATCGGCGCTGCCGAGCTCGCACGCGGCGTCGTGGAATCGGCCGAGTCGTTCACGGGGAGCCTCTACGAAACGGGCAGCGCGACGTGGCGCGATGCGCAGTCGAGCGTCCATGAGACCCTCGCACCCCATGTGACCCTGATCGCGATCGGCACGGCCGCCGCATCCCTGCTATGCGCCGCGCTGGTGCTGCACTCGCGCCGCTCGATGCGAGAGGTGCTCCACTCATGAGCCCTTCGACCCTGCTCACCACGATGCGCGGAGGGATCCCGCTGGCCCTCGGAATCGGAATCGCGATCGCCCGCGCGGGGCTCGAGGAAGCCCCGGGCGCCGATACGGCTCGGAGCGTCGATCCCGCGATCTTCGAGACGGTCCTCACGCTGATCGCGATCGTGATCACGGCGCTCGGCGCCGGCGTCGGGCTCGGATGCTTCGGACTCACGATCGGCGCGATCTTCCGCCGCCGGACCGAGCAGACCGTTCGCGTGATGCGGGCGCGGCCGGCCCTCTCGACCGCGATCGGCACCGCGATCACGATCGTCGGGCTCGGGGTCCTGGCGATCTTCGAAGGCCGCGAGGTTCTCCAGCTCATGGTGTTCGTGGCCTACCTCGTCGCCCTGCTCCTCTTCGCGGGGGGCGCCGCGGTCCGGCTGGCCGCGAACTGGATCGAGCCGAGCGCGACGCCGGACGTCGCGCCGGACGCGTCCGCCTGCGTGAAGGCGGGCCTCGTGCTGGTGCTGCTGAATGTGGTCCCCGTCCTGGGGACGATCGTGTTCTGTGGAATCGCCCTCTGCGGCGTCGGAGCGACCCTCGTCACGTACTTCGCTTCGATGGGGGGAGCCGCGGTGGCGGTCGCCCGCACGGCCGAGCCCCCGCCGCTGCCGCCGAAGGAGTGAGAATTGCCCACCGCCGCACCCTCTCAGGCGGGTCGGCGGCGGGCGAGGCTGACACCGGGGGAGGGAACACCGACTGCCTCGGCACCCCAATCCGCTGCCAGCAATGAATTTATGCGAAAGCCGCCGGGCCTTATCCGAGCGCCACGAGCAGCATGGCGGCGCCGACCGTCCAGGCGGCCGTGACCCGGAGGGCCGCGGAAACCACCTCGTCTCGCAGCTGTCGTCGCCGCTCCGTCGCGTTCGCCATCACTCGTCTCCTCTATCGATCCGGACTGTGCCAGGGAAGCGATCCTCACGGTCGCCTCTTTACCTTGGATCCACGGGCCATCCGCTTACGTCCCAGGTCGTTCCCGTAGCGCGATTCTGCTAGAATTCGGGCGATCAGACGGTCCTCGGTCCGGTTTGCCGGGCACGGACGAGACCGCGAACGCCCACGCCACAGACGGCGATTCGGGCCGGAGGAAGCAGGAGACCACCCTTCCATGAGCACGCAGCGATTCCCCTCGAACGGAACCTGCAGCGCGAGCGCGCTGGCGTTCCTCGTCACGATCTTCCTCGGTAGCACGGTCGCCCTGGCCGATCCGCCGCCCGGGTACTACGACAGCGCGACCGGTCTCACGGGCGAGGCGCTCCGTCTCGAGCTCCACGAGATCATCGACGATCACCAGCGCTATCCCTACACCAGCTCCGCCACCGACACGTGGGATATCGTCGCGGCGGCCAACGAGGATCCCTCGAACTCGAACAACGTCCTGACGGTCTATCGCAACAAGAGCGCCGACAAGGACGATCACTCGTCGGGTACGGGCTGGAACCGGGAGCACTCCTGGCCGAACTCGTACGGCTTCTCGCAGGACGGCTCCTGCAACAGCGCCTACACCGACTGTCATCAGCTCTTCCCCGCCGACTGGGGCTACAACTCGTCGCGCGGCAACAACCCCTACGACGAATGCAACACGGGCTGCTCGTCTCTCTCCGTCGACGGCTTCCCGACGCTCTTCAACTTCCGAAGCGGCGACGGCCCGACGACCGGCCGCTGGGACCCGTGGGAGAACCGTCGCGGCGACGTCGCGCGCGCGATTCTCTACATGTCGGTCCGCTATGAGGGCGGATCGCACGGCGGCACCGGCTGCACCGAGCCCGACCTCCGCCTCACCGACAACCGCTCGCTCATCGTCGCGGACGCCAGCCAGAATTTCTCGCCCGCTTACATGGGCGTGCTGAGCTCGCTCGTCGACTGGCACCTGTCCGATCCGCCGGATGACTTCGAGCGCACGAAGAACGACGTCGTGTTCGCTTTCCAGGGCAACCGCAACCCCTTCGTCGACCACCCGGAGTGGGTGTGCGAGATCTGGGCGTGCGGCGGCGACATGGTCGCCCCGGATCCGCCGACGGGCCTCACCGCCTCGGCGAACGAGTGCGGCATCGATCTCGACTGGAACGACAACAGCGAAAGCGACCTCGCCGGCTACAACGTCTATCGCGCGCTCGCGCCGTCCGGCTCCTTCGCGAAGATCAACGGCGTGCTCGTCTCGCAGAGCGATTTCGTCGACACGACCGCGATTCCGAACGTCGAGTACGACTACGCGGTGAGTGCCGTCGACCTCTCGAGCAACGAGAGCGCGAACAGCAGCATCGACAACGCCACGCGTCCGACCGACCCGTGCACCGAGCCGGGCACGCCCTGGATCAACGAGTTCCACTACGACAACAACAGCAGCGACACCGGTGAAGGGATCGAAATCGCGGGACCGGCGGGAACCGATCTCGCGGGCTGGACGCTCGTCGGCTACAACGGCGCGAACGGCACCGTGTACCGAACCGAGAACCTCTCGGGCCTCCTTCCGAACCAGCAGGCCGGTTTCGGCACGCTGTGGTTCGACTTCAGCGGGCTCCAGAACGGCTCGCCCGACGGAATGGCGCTCGTCGATCCCGACCTCAACGTCATCCAGTTCCTGAGCTACGAGGGCGTGCTCACGGCCGCGGGTGGCCCGGCTTCGGGCATGATGTCGACCGATGTCGGCGTCTCCGAGAACGGTTCGACCCCGATCGGACACTCGCTGCAGCTTCAGGGCACCGGCTCGAGCTACGACGACTTCACGTGGACGACGCCCGCGCCGCACACCGAAGCCGCACCGAACAACAACCAGACGTTCGAAGCGCCGATCGGAATCGCCGATTGCCAGGGCGTCGACGGGCTCGACGTCCTCACGGTGTTGACGGGCGGCGCCGACACCGAGAGCGGCTTCCGCGTGACGGCCGACGCTCTCGACTCGCTCGAGCTCCAGATCGTCAAGCCGATCGCAGGAGGCAACGGAAAGTTCCTCGCGCATCTGCACGCCGGCGAGCCGGGGATCGCGACGATCACGCCGCTCCCGGCCCAGCTCGGAGACTCGTGCTTCGACTTCCTGATCGCTCCCTTCGGATCCGGTGCCCCGGTGGCCGTCTGGAACTCGATCGGCAAGGAGAACCGGGTCGGCTCGAACGAGTTCTTCGGAACGCCGACGATCGCTCCCGATCGCGCCCCGACGACGTTCTACTTCGCTCCGACCGTGGATACCGGCAACATGCCGGTCGGCTCCGTCTTCACGCTGCAGGCCGTGATCCTCAACCCGGCCGCGACCAGCCCGAAGGCCGCAAGCGTGACCGACGCGGTGATCCTCGAGATCGAGTAGGAGTCCGAGAAGTCGACGGGTCGAGGCCCACGCGCGCGGGGAATGCTCCCGGCGCTCGTGGGCCTGCCGCATCACGCACCGGAGGGACCACATGTCAGGACGCCTCAGCCGCACGCTTCGAATCATCGCCGTGGGTTGCCTGCTGGCAGCCACGGGGTGCGGATCGGATTCCGGCGGACACGATCACGACCAGGATCACGTGCACGTCGCGCCGCGCGGCGGCCGATTGATCGAGCTCGGCAATCACGATGGGAATCTCGAGATCCTGCTCGAAGCCGACACAGGGCGCGTGAGAATGTTCGTGCTCGGCGCGCATGCCGAGTATCCGGTACGACTGACGGAAGAGCGAATCCAGCTCACGCTCACCCAGCCCAAAGCCCTGGATGTCGAGCTCGTCGCCGTCGCGAGCGAGCTGACCGGCGAGACGGTCGGCGACACCTCCGCGTTCGAGGCCGTCGTCCCCGAGCTGGTCGGCGAGAAGGCGCTGGCCGGAAAGCTCGGAGCGATCGTCTACAAGGGCCGGACGTTCCGGGATACGTCGATCGAGTTTCCATGAGCGAGGTCCCCTCGATGGACCAGGCAAGCCTCACCAACGACCAGGTCGTCCGTCTTCTCGAGGAGATTTCCATCCTGCTCGAGCTCGACGACGCCAACCCTTTCCGCGTGCGCGCGTATCGCAACGCCGGCATCTCGGTGGGCGAGCTCGACCGGCCGCTCGTCGATCTCGTCCGCGAGGAAACGGACCTCACCGAGCTCGAGTTCGTCGGGAAGGACCTCGCCGCCCAGCTCGCGGAGATCGCCCGCACCGGTCGATCTCCGATGCTCGATTCGTTGCGCGAACGTATCCCGCCGTCGATCCTCGAGCTGCTTCGCATTCCGGGGCTCGGTCCCGGAAAGGCCAAGCGGCTGTGGAAAGAGCTCGAGATCACGACCCTCGACCAGCTCGAGGAGGCCGCGCGCGCCGGCCGGATCGCCGAGCTCAAGGGCTTCGGCGCTAAGACGCAGGAGAGCCTCCTGCGCCGCATCGACCGCATCCGGGAGCGCGAGCGCGAAGCCGGCTCCTGACCCGCCCCCTCCGTTCCTCCTTCCGCTTTTTCTCGGATTCCTCGGTAAGCCCGCCGCCCGGGCGCCCAAGAGAGGGGTGAACGAGCTCGCACGCCATCGAAGCGAGCTCGCACGAACCACCGAGAATCAACGAGAAAGGCAACAGCGGACAACGAAAGCGGAGTCAACGAGCGCAGTGAGGCGGACCCCGAGGTGCCAGTTGGTCGAGCTCATGCCAACCTTTCACACCTCCAAATCGCCAGTGGACCTGAACCTGAGACCCACCTCTTATCGGCTCGACGGATCAGGCACCGAGGGCCGCCTCAAAGGCCACGAACTCCACGCGACATCGCCGGTCGTTCCCCACGGGAACGACCGGCATTCGCATATCCGGACCTCGCGCGCGACTCGAAGGCGGACGAGGGGCGGGGGCGGACAGGCGAAAACGGGGGACGATCCCGGAGCTCGGCACGAGAAAGGGTCTGGAGACACTCGGGAGGGAGGGAGGGAGGGGGGGAGGGAGCCTCCGGGCCGGCAGAGGGCAAAGGGGCCCGGAAGTAGGAGCCCGGGACGCAGAGC
>CAZQZX010000100.1:15066-22575 GCA_964597885.1 uncultured Planctomycetota bacterium | reverse complement strand
GCGGTTCGCGTTTCCGTTGTCGTGGTACTTCGGCGCGGGCTTCCTGGCGCTCGCGCTCGGGATGGGCGTGTCACTGGTCCTGGTGGCGGCGGCATTCGTCGGAGAGCTCCGGGCCCCCGTCCGCGCCGAGAGCTTTCCGAGGCGCATCGTCTTCTATGTCTTTCTGCTGCACTTCGTTTTCGTGCACGCGTCGCTGCAGCCGTATCGTCCGCTCTTCTTCGATCCATCGGTGACGATCGCCTTCGGCCTTCTCGCGCTGCTGCGGCTCCGGGGGCCGGCGGTGGCTCGGCTTTTTCCGACGAAGGTCCTCCGCGGTCTCGACCTCGTGCTGATGAACGTCGGTGTGCTGCTGTTCGCCACCGAGCTCACGCTTCGCGGGGTCGCCGTCGCGATGCCGAGCCCGATCCTCTCGCAGGGGACGGAGCGTGCGGAGCAGCGGATCGATCGCTACCGGTACGAGCCCGGTCTGCTCCGCTACGGCTTCCCGGTGAACGAGTCGGGGTACTACGACGAGGCGGTCACCGCGAAGGCCGAGGGCGAGACGCTCGTGGCGAGCCTCGGCGACTCGTTCGCGGCCGGCGTCGTGCCGCACTACCACCACTTCACGACCGTCGCGGAGCGCGAGCTTCCCGGCGTGCGCGTTCACAATCTCGGCGTCCCCGCGATCGGCGCGCCCGAGTACCTGTATCTGCTCCGTTACGAGGCGCTGCCGCTCGAGCCGGACCTCGTCGTGGTGAATCTCTTCATCGGGAACGATCTGAAGCCGAAGTCGGTGCAGGCGTCGGATCATCGGTGGCTGCGGTCGTGGTACGAGCGACGAAACCTGCTGACGTTCCTGGTGCCGAAGCGTCTGGCGGCGGTGGCGCGGGAACAGGCGGCGATGCGCGAGGGCGGAAACACCGACGGCGCGCTCCAGGGCGAGTCAGGCGTCGAGGCGGCGAAGCTCACGCCCGAGGCCATCGCGGAGGCGTTTCCATGGGTGGTCGACCCGTCGCTCGAGCGGCCGTTTCTTTCCGACGAGGGCCTCTGGCGCAACGAGCTGAAGGCGATTGGCGAAGGGTGGCTGGAGGCGGAGGAGTCGATCCCGTCGCTGCTAGCGTATCTCGCCGAGATGATCGAGGCCGCGGAAGACGTTCCGGTCGCCTTCGTGCTGATCCCCGATCTGTGCCAGGTCGACGACGCCCTCTGGGAACGCGTGCTGCGGCGCTATCCGGACCTCGAAGAGCGTCGCGACGATCCCCAGGAACGTATCGCGGCCTGGTGCGCGGAGCAGGGCGTCCCGTGTCTCGATCTGCTCCCGGCGCTGCGCGCGGAGCCTCCGCTTGCGGACGGTGAGTCGCACCTCTATCATCGCAACGATACCCACTTCAACACGCGCGGGAACCGCGTCGCCGGCGAGGCCGTCGCGCGTTTCCTCGACGCGATCCTCGCACGGGAATCCAGGAATGAATGAGCTCGCGATCCGGATCCGAACGGAGAGAGCCGCAGCTCGTGGATGCGCGGTGCTCCTCCTCGTCTGGGCGTGCTGCATCGGCTGCAGCGCGCGCACGGAACCGGAGGCCGAGCTCGCGCAGGAAGCCACATCCTCGGGGGCGATCACGAATTCCGACGAGGCGGCGGAGACCGACGAGCCCGAAGCAACAGGGCATTCGCAGGAAGGCAAGGGGCGAGGTCACGAGATGCACGACGAGGACGGAGAGCCGAAGCACACGAATCGACTCGTTGACGAATCGAGTCCGTACCTGCTTCAACATGCTCACAACCCGGTGGACTGGTACCCGTGGGGAGACGAGGCGTTCGCAGCCGCCAAGGAGGCGAACAAGCCGATCTTCCTCTCGGTCGGATACTCGACCTGTCACTGGTGCCACGTCATGGAGCGCGAATCTTTCGAGAGCGAAGAGATCGCGGCGGTCATGAACGAGCACTTCGTGTGCATCAAGGTCGACCGCGAGGAGCGCCCCGACGTGGACGCGATCTACATGGCGGCCGTCCAGGCACTGAACCAGCGCGGGGGGTGGCCGATGAGCGTCTTCATGACGCCCGACCGCAAGCCGTTCTTCGGCGGAACGTACTTCCCGCCCGTGGACCGCGGCGGACGCGTGGGGTTCAAGACTCTGCTGCTGCGCGTCAGCGACCTGTGGAACACGAAGCGCGCCGATCTCGAGACGGATGCGGCGCGGCTCACGGAGTTCCTCGAGCGCGAGGAACCGGCTCCCGACGGCACGGTGGCGCTCGGCTCGTCGACGCTCGACAGCGCCTACGGCCAGCTCGAGCGTGCGTACGACCCGGAGTACGCGGGCTTCGGTCGGGCGCCGAAGTTTCCGCGCACGTCGACGCACTCGTTCCTGCTCCGGTACGCGAAGCGAACGGGGAACGAGAAGGCGCAGGAGATGGCCACGGAATCGCTCCGTCGTATGTGGCGCGGCGGCATGTACGACCATCTTGGCGGAGGCTTCCATCGGTACTCGACGGATCGTGAGTGGCTGCTGCCGCACTTCGAGAAGATGCTCTACGACCAGGCCCTGATCTCGCGAACGTATCTCGAGGCCTATCAGGTGACCGGGGACGAGTTCTTCGCCGACGTCGTCCACGATGTCTTTCGGTACGTGCTGCGTGACATGACCGACGAGCGGGGCGGCTTCTACTCGGCCGAGGATGCGGATTCGGAGGGCGAAGAGGGGCTCTTCTATCTGTGGACCTACAAGGAGATCCTCGACGTGCTCGGCGTGGAAGACGGCCGCTTCTTCTGCGAGATCTACGGTGTCGAGCTCGACGGCAACTTCCTCGACGAGAGCAAGCGGGTCAAGACCGGCGAGAACATCCTCCACCTCGCGAAGACGCTCGAGGAATCCGCTGCCGAGAGGGAGACGACCGCCGGGGCGCTCGAAGCGCGGCTGGCACCGATGCGGGCGAAGCTGTTCGACGTCCGAGAACCTCGCATCCATCCCTACAAGGACGACAAGGTCCTCGCCGACTGGAACGGGCTGATGATCTCGGCGTTCGCGATGGGGGGGCAGATCCTCGGCGAGCCGAAGTACACGGATGCGGCGCGGGCGGCGGCGAGATTCGTGCTGGACACGTTCCAGGACGAACGTGGGCGGTTGCTCCATCGCTACCGTGGCGGCAAGGTCGACATCACGGCCTTCCTCGAAGACTACGCCTTCCTGAGCCTCGGCCTTCTCGATCTGTACGAAGCGACGTTCGAGCCCGAGTGGCTCGCTGCGAGCCGTCGTCTCGCGCACGAGATGATCGAGCTCTTCCGCGACGACAAGCGTGGCGCGTTCTTCCTGACGGGCGATGACGCCGAGAAGCTGATCACGCGAACGAAGGAGATCTACGACGGGGCGATCCCTTCCGGGAATTCGGTCGCGGCGCTGGTGTTGCTGCGTCTCGGTCGGCTGACCTCGGACGCGGAGCTCGAGTCGAAAGGACGGGACGTGCTCGCGACGTTCGCGTCCACTGTGGCTCGCGGCCCGAGCAACTATCCGATGCTGCTCCACGCGCTCGACTTCGAGGTCGGTCCGTCGCGAGAGATCGTCCTCGCCGGCCGCCGCGGCGATCCCGCGCTCGAGTCGATGGCCGACGTCGTGCGAGGACGCTTCCTCCCGAACAAGGTCGTCGCGTTCCACCCCGTCGGAGATGCCGCGAAGGAGATCCGGGCGCTGGTGCCGTTCCTCACCGAACAGGTCGCGGTCGACGGAAAGCCGACGGCCTACGTCTGCGAGAACTACGCGTGCAAGCTTCCCGTGCACGATCCGGATGCACTGGCCGCGCAGCTCGAGTAGACGCTTCTACGGCGGAGTGTGGGACGGTCGAGGTTCGGAGGCGGGAGGTTGGAAGGGACCCGCTCCATCGCGGCCAGTCGTCGCGTCGGGGCGGGTCCCCGAATGCGTAATGCATCCGCTGCGTCGCATTGCCACGATCAGTGCTGTCCATGATCGAGGCTGCTCTTCGACCTTCTAGTGGCAGGAACGGGCCCGCTTCATCAACAGAATCCGGGATCGTTCGGGGCGCGACGCGCGCATGAATCGCCTACGCCGTACGTCGCCAGCGGTTTAGCGAGGGCTAACTTCGGTCGGCGGATTCGATCGGGTTCGCTTGCGCGGGCCGAAAGCGGTCACGTAGACGGCATGTCCCACCCGAACGCCCATGTTGATCCAGCGCGAGAGCCCCTTCGTGTGCCGCCGGCAGAAGACCCAGCAGCTCTTCACCTGCTCGACCTGTTTGCGGACACTGTTCTTCCCGCCGGAGCTCGCGGACACCTCGTGACACATCCGTGCGTGCGGGATGTACATCACGTCGAAGCCGTGCTGCTTCGCGGTCAGGCAGTAGTCGATGTCTTCGTAGTACATGAAGTACTGCTCGTGGAAGCCGCCGATCGCTTCGAAGAGCTTTCGCGTGACGAGCATGCCGCATCCGCTGATGAAGTCGACCGAAGCCGGGCAGTTCGCTTGTACGAGATGCCTCGGGTCGGACGTGCGCACGATGTAGAAGTCGCGCTTGAAGCGATAGCCGGTGAACCACGGAGACGACGGATCATCCGCGTAGCCGATGCGCGGTCCGAAGATTCCCGCTTCCGGGTACTGCTCGGCGGCGTCGACCAGTCGGGCGAGCATGTTCGCGTCGAGCGACGTGTCGTTGTTCAGCAGAAGCACGTGGTCGGCGCCCTGCGCGAAGCACCACATCATGCCCTGGTTGCAGGCACGCGCGAAGCCGAGGTTCTCCTCGTTGCGGATGATGTGGATCTCGGGATAGCGCTCCCGGACGACCTCGCTCGTCATGTCGCTCGAGCCGTTGTCGACGATCGTGACGATGGCGCTCGCGTAGTCGAGCTGGTAGACGGACTCGAGGCAGGCGAGGGTGAGCTCGCGCGAATTCCATACGGGGATCACGATGCCCACGTGGGGCGTCTCGTTCCTCGTTGTCAGTCGCGCTTTGGGGGACATCGGCGTTCTTCTCAGAGTCCTTGCAGGGTACCGATTTATCGGTGGTCGGCCCGGTTGGACTTGAGCGTGCCCGAGAAGCGGCCCCGACGCAGGTTCGGGATCGACGGGCCGGCGCCGGCCATCCGGACGAACCGAAGCGCGGTCGGCAGGCTCCGGCGCTCGCCGAGGAGCAGCAGAAGCGCGTAGAAGGTGAGACATGCCAGGCCCTTAGCTGCAAGGCCGGGGAGGCCGCCGCCGGGCATCCACTGCTCGAGGCCGAGGGCGGCGGCCGTGGCGAGCAGCGTGGCGCCGAGCGGCAGCACGAGCATCCGTAGGTAGCCGAGGTCGCCCACGATCCGGCGGACGGCGGGCAGCGGCACGATCCAGACCGAGAGGACGGCGTGGAGGACGAAGTACCAGGCGCCTCCGTTGGCCCCGAACCGAGCAATCAGCGGGAGCCCGAGCGCGAGGAGCAGGCCGAGGTCGACGATCGACGACACGAGCGGCGCTCGCGTGGGGCCGCGGCTCGTGACGAGCGGAATCCACAGTGCCGTGAGACCGACGCGCAGCGCGATCCCGATCGCGAAGAATCGCAGCAGCTCGGCCGCGGGGCGCCAGCGCTCCGAGAAGAGCTCGACCACGATCGGCTCGGCGAACGCCGCCACGAGGAAGCCCGCGGGAAAGACGAACATCGCGAGGAACCGTGAACCGTGCACGAAGTACGCGCGCACGCGGTCGCTCTCGTCGCGCACTCTCGAGAACGCCGAGAAGAGGACCGACCCGACCATGTTGACGAGCGCGATGATGAACATCGGCTTGTAGAACGCGAGCGCGTAGTACCCGAGCGCCTCTTCGCCGGCGAAGCTCATCACGAAGAGATCGTCGAGCTTGTTCGCGAGATACGTGACGGCCGCCGCCATCATGATCGGCGCGCTGAAGCTCGCGAAGCGCGACGCTGCCGCGCGGTCGAATCGGAAGTCCAGCGGCACCGGGAACAGGAACCAGAGCGTCGCTCGAGAAAGCAGGAAGCTTGCCGTGTACGCGAGAAACAGGCTTTTCTCGCCGATTCCGGACGCGTGCAGGGCGACGGCGATCGCGGGATACGTGACGAGCTCGAGGAAGCGCGGGATGTTCACCGCCTTGAAGCGGAACTCGCGTTCGAGGAAGGCGGCCGGGAGCTCGAGCGTGTTCAGCATCACGAGCGGCGCGAGGATCAGCAGGTATCCCATCAGATCCGGGCGGTCGAAGAGCGTGACGAACGGAACGAGCCCCAGCAGATAGATCGCGAGGAGCGCGAAGTCGCGGCCGAGCGAGAGCGCGAGGGCCGTGCCGACGGTCTTCGCGTTCAGCGTCTCTTCGCGGATGAGGTTCTTCGAGATCCCGTGCTGCCCGAGGTTGACGAAGAAGTGGAGGTACGCGAGAGCGGCGGCGAGCGTCCCGAACTCCTCGGGGAAGAACACCCGCGCGAGGATCATCGTCTGCGCGAGGCTGAGACCCTGGGCGAGGAAGCCGAGCATTCCCTGGTGGGTCGATCCGCGGAAGACCTTGCCGGTCAGCCCGTCTCGACCCCGGGGCGCGTCGTTGGCGCCGTCGTGCTGTCGTTCCTCTTGGCCGCTCACGCCGTTCGCTCGAATTCCATAAGGGGATCCCCGACAAGGCCTATCGGCGATCCCGCGCGGCGTGCCTGAGCCGAATCAGTAGGGCGTGAGCTCCGAAGCGGACATCGTGAGGGCGTTCTCGAGGAGCTGGATCGGGTTCGCAAGGCCGGTCTCGAGCCAGGCCGTGTGAAGGATGTCGAGCATCGAGTACGCCGAGAAGGCGACGAGAGCGAGTGCCACGACCCCGAGGATCGCGCCGGTGGCGCGTCCGGCCTGCGTGGATCCCGGCTTGCCTTCCGGCACGGCCTGGAAGTGTCGTGTGGTTCGTCGCGAAAGCGTCTGCGTACCCATCGTCCCGTCTCCTTGGCTGGCTCGCGCCGCGTTCGGCCCCCCTTGGGCCGTCGCGGGCTCGCCTTCACCCGATTCACGAGAACAGCGGGAGCGGTGCACCGGGCTTTTACGGAGGTTTTCCGCGGGCGGACGTAACGTATGGACTCGAAGCGTGTTGCGGTCAGGCGTCGCGAAGCGTCCGGCGGAGGATCGGGCGGGTGGCGGAGCGCCTCGCGACCTCGCGGAATCCCGCCTGTTCGAAGGTTCGGGCGATGCCGCACCAGGCGAACGCGTCGGGCATGGGGCCGGCCGACGGGTCGTTCGCGTAGCCTTCGACCACGCGGGCGCCCTTCTTCCGGGCGTACTCCACGGCGCCCTCGAGCAGCCGAACGCTGTGCCCCTGCCGGCGGTGCGGTCGCGTGACGAAGAAGCAGCTCACGGACCAGACGGGAGTGTCGTCGACGGGAGCGAGGATCCTCGATCGGCCGAGGCGAGGATAGTGGGCGCGCGGCGCGATGGCACACCACGCGACCGGCTCGCCGTCGAGGTAGCCGAGCACGCCGGTGGCCTTGCGGGATTCGACGACGCGGCGAAACGCGCGCTGGTTGGGTGCGCCCTTGTTCTTCGAGAACTCGGCCGACGTCTGACGCCAGTAC
>CAZQZX010000100.1:0-15056 GCA_964597885.1 uncultured Planctomycetota bacterium | reverse complement strand
GCCGCCGCACGCACCCCGCTCGCCGAAGAGCTTCACCAGATCCTCCCATCGGGACGGCGTGAGCGAACGGATCACGAGCTCCTTCGCGGAGGTCGTGGTGCTCTTCTTTCGGGTCGGCGCCATACGCGCAGTCTAAGCGATCCCCGGTCGCGTCGAAAGAGGGGCTTGACGCGATCCGCACAACGTTTCTGCGGAATCCTGGAAACCCCACGCGGCGGCATTCGTAACTACCCGGGTCCTCCGGGCGAGCGGGTTTCCGCTCATTCTCGATCCGACACACTTCAACTCAAGAGAAGACCTCGAGCGCGCCGAACAGGGGCGTGGGTTCGGGGTAGGCCCGTTCACCTCCAGGAGGGGTGCCACCATGCTTCGTCGTCTCAACGTGCGTGTCTTGTGCGCCATCGTTCTTGCGCTCGCCGTTTTCAGCTCGAGTCCCTCGGCGCAGGCCGCGGACGAAACGCTGCTCGCCCGGTTCCCGACCGTGAGCGAGAACCACGTCGCTTTCGTGTACGCGGGCGACATCTGGGTCGCGCCGCGCGACGGCGGTGACGCGCGACGTCTCACCGTGAACCCCGGCGTCGAGTCGGGGCCGCGCTTCTCGCCCGACGGTAAGCACATCGCCTTCACCGGAAACTACGACGGCAATACCGACGTCTATGTCGTTCCCGTCGAAGGCGGATCGCCGAAGCGGCTGACCTGGCATCCCGGTCCGGATCAGGTTCGTGGCTGGACTCCGGATGGACGCCGCGTCGTGTTTCGTTCGCTCCGTGAGTCGTTCACGTTTCGATCGGGTCGCCACTACACCGTGAGCCCGAACGCGGACTTCCCGAGCTCGCTCATCCTTCCGGTGGCCGAGCACGGCACCTACTCACCCGACGGGAAGCACTACGCCTACACGCCGATCGCCGATGCGATCGGAACCTGGAAGCGCTACCGGGGAGGGCAGACGACGCCCGTGTGGATCTTCGACTTCGAAACCCACGAGGTCGAGGAGATCCCGCACGAGAACGCGACGGACACCTACCCGATGTGGATCGGGAAGACGGTCTACTTCCTGTCCGACCGCAACCACACGATGAACTTGTTCGCGTACGACACCGAGGCGAAGACGGTCACGCAGGTGACGCGTCACGCCGACTACGACGTGAAGTCCGCGTCGGCGGGTGCGGGCGTGATCGTGTACGAACAGCGCGGACGACTGCATGTCTACGATCCCGCGGAAGGGAAGTCGAAGTCGCTGCGTGTTCGCTGCCCGGCGGACCTCCCGCACACGAGGCCGCACTGGGTGAGCGGTTCGCGCTACATCCGAAACTTCGATGTCTCGCCGAGCGGTGCGCGAGCCGTCTTCGAGGTGCGCGGCGACATCGTCACCGTGCCCGCGAAGAAGGGCGACATCCGGCATCTGACCTCCACGTCGAACGCTCACGATCGATCGCCGGCGTGGTCGCCGGACGGCAAGTGGATCGCGACGTTCAGCGACGAGAGCGGCGAGTACAAGCTCGTCCTTCGCCCGCAGAACGGGAAGGGCGAATCCAAGGAGATCGCGCTCGGCGATCCGTCTTTCTACTACGGGGCGCAGTGGTCGCCGGACAGCAATAAGGTCCTCTACACCACCAAGCGGCTCGAGCTCGGCTACGTCGACATCGAGGAGGGAGAGCCGAAGGTCGTCGACGTCGACCTGTACGATCATCCGCAGCGAACCCTCGATCCGCAGTGGTCGCCGGACAGCAAGTGGATCACCTACACCAAGCGCCTCGAGAGTCAGCTGCACGCGGTCTTCGTGCATGACGTCGAGGCGGGCGAGAGTCACGCGATTACCGACGGCCTCTCGGACGCGCGCTACCCGACGTTCAGCCGGGACGGGAAGTACCTGTTCTTCGCGGCGAGCACGAACCTCGCGCTCGCCACGGGCTGGCTCGACATGACGGCGATGGCCAGTCAGGTCCGCTGGAACCTCTACGTGGCGCTCCTCGACAAGGACGAGAAGAACCCGTTCGCTCGGGAGAGCGACGAGGAGAAGGTCGCGGACGACGGCGACGCGAAGGGCGGGGGCGACGCCAAGCCGGCGTGGAAGGCCGCGGGCGAAGCGGCCGCGGCCGGCGACAAGAAGAAGAGCGGAAACCCGATGGATCTCGAGGGAATCCGCAATCGCATCCTGTCGCTCCCGGGCATCGGCTCGGGGGTCTACGCGAACTTGCAGTGTGCCGACGGCGGGAAGCTCTTCTTCCTCGACATGCCGACGGGCGGTGGTCCGTTCGGCGGATTCGGCGGCGGGAAGATCCGGGTGTTCGACATGCGGTCGCGCAAGGCGAGCGACTTCATGAGCGGTGCCACCGGCTTCACGGTGTCGGCGAACGGCAAGAAGCTCATGTACTCGGCTCCGGGCAACAGCTTCGGCATCGTGCCGGCCGCAGGAAGGGCCACGCCGGGGCAGGGACGTCTCGCGCTCTCGGGCCTGCAGATCCACGTCGATCCGCGCGCGGAGTGGAAGCAGATCTACGACGAGGCGTGGCGCGTGCATCGCGACTTCTTCTACGACCCGGGCATGCACGGTGCGAACTGGGGCGCGGTGAAGGAACGCTATCGTCCGTTCCTCGACCACGTCGGACATCGGACCGATCTGAATCATCTGCTCTCGGAGATGGCGGGCGAGCTCGTGGTCGGGCACGCGTACGTCACGGGCGGCGACTCGCCGAGCCCTCCGCGCGTGCCGGGCGGCGTCCTCGGCGCGGACATCGAGCTGGACAAGGAAAGCGGCCGCTACCGCATCACGAAGATCCTGAGCGGTCACAACTGGAACCCGGGCCTGCGCGCGCCGCTCACGGAACCGGGCGTCGACGTGAAGGTGGGGGACTACGTCCTCGCCGTCGACGGCATCCCGCTCGAGGCGCCGACGAACTTCTTCTCGCTGTTCGAGCGCAAGGCCAACCGAAGCGTCGAGCTCCGCGTGAACGACAAGCCCGTCGAGGACGGGTCGCGCATCGAGACGGTCGTTCCGCTCACCAACGAGTTCGCGCTGCGCAACCGCAACTGGATCGAGCGCAACCGCGCGATCGTCGACGAGATGTCGGGTGGGCGCCTCGCCTACGTGTACCTCCCGGATACCGGGATGGGCGGCTTCACGTCGTTCAACCGCGACTACTTCGCCGGCATCGGCCGCGAAGGCGCGATCCTCGACGAACGCTACAACGGCGGCGGCTCGGCGGCGGACTACATCATCGACTTCCTCGAGCGTCCGATCCTGAACTACTGGGCGACGCGCGAGGGGGAGATGTTCACGACGCCGACGGCGGCGATCTTCGGCCCGAAGGTGATGATCGTGAACGAGTACTCGAGCTCGGGCGGCGACGCGATGCCGTACTACTTCCGCAAGCGCGGCGTCGGCCCGCTCGTCGGAACGCGTACGTGGGGCGGGCTGGTCGGCATCTACGACTACCCGACGCTCATCGACGGTGGTATGGTGCGCGCACCCCGCGTCGCGATCGTCAGCACGGACGGAGAGTTCGTCGTCGAGAACGCGGGCGTCGCCCCGGACATCGAGGTTCTGATGACCCCGAAGGACGTGATCGCCGGCCGTGATCCGCAGCTCGAGCGTGCGATCGAGGAGTGCATGAGCCGTCTCGAGGCCGCCCCCGTCCCGTCCGTCGACGTGAAGCCGTTCCCGCTGCGCGCTCGACCCGAGTAGGCGCGCGTTGGCGCCGGAATCGAAGCTGCCGCCGCTGCTCGGGCACGTCGGAATCGACGTCTACCGATTGGCCCGGGCCGGCCGCTTCGATCTGGCGCGGGAACACGTGCAGCGCGAGATCGACCGGCGCGGCCTCCGGCGCATCTGTTCGCCGGGTGCCGACGGAACCTGCCCGTTCGAGCTGTGGGCGGTGCCCGGTCATGAGGAGATCCTCCGCTGGCTCGAGCCGCACGGCATCCCGTGGAACGTGCGATTCGCCGCGCAGTGGGGACGCGTGGACGTGCTCGAGACCCTCGACCGCGAGCGAGCGCCGCTCGACCTTCTCGATGGCCGCGGCCACGACGCGCTCTATCATGCGCTGTGGCGCGGTCAGCTCGACGCGGCCGAATGGCTGACCGCGCACGGCTTCGATCTCGGGGATCCCCACAAGTCCTACGCGATGGCGGCCGTCCGCAGTCGGGATCCGGATGTCGTGCGCTGGTCGGTCGAGCGCGGATGCCTCGTCGACGGGGGCCCCGACAACGGCCGCACGGCCCTCCATCACGAGTGCAACCACGGATGGACGAAGCTCGTTCCCGTGCTGCTCGAGCTCGGGGCCGATCCGAACCGGCGGGATCGATTCCATCACGGCGGCACGGCCCTTCATCTGGCGGCGCAGCGGGGGAATGCGACCCGCCTCGCCGGGCTCCTGCTCGACGCGGGTGCCGATCCGACGCTGCGTGATGACCGCGGCGACACTCCGCTCGACGCGGCGCGCCGAGCCTCGAACGGGGCGCTTGCCGAGCTCCTCGAAGCGCGTTCCTAGCGATTCGCCCGATTCTTTTCCTCTTTTCCGATCTCGATGTCCCCTCGGAGCCCCTGAGCCGGAATAATGGGCGGGACGAAACCGGGCGGAGGACAGCGAGAACGGAGTGGCATGCCAGACGGAGGCCGAAGCGAACCGAGTGCGCGCGGGGTGTTCGAGATCCTCGCACGCGAGCACGCCGACATGCTCGTGGGCTACCTGCGTAGCGTCACGCGCACGTCGGAAGCCGTCGACGATCTCTTCCAGGAGACGATGCTGACGGCCTGGCGCCGGCTGGAAGACTACGATCGATCGCGCCCCTTCGGCCCCTGGCTGCGCGGGATCGCGTCGCGGCTCGTGCTGCGGGCCCGCGAGCGGGAGGGGCGGGACATCCTCCACTGCGACTCCTCGCTCCTCGACGCCCTCGAGGGACGCTTCGAGACCGTCACGTCTCGCGGCGATGACTTCCCCGACGCCGTGCAGGAGCTGCTTCGATGCCTGCGTCGGCTTCCCGAGAAGCTCTCGGCATCGATCCGGCTCGCCTACGAACAGGGTCTGCGCCTGCGCGAGGTCGCGGATCGCCTCGAGTCCTCGGAGGAGGCGGTGAAGAAACGGATCCAGCGCGGGCGGAAGCTCCTCGCGGAGTGCCTTCGATCGACGAAAGGGGCGACGACATGACCGACGATCCGCGCGAGTTCATCGAGCCGGGAGGCACGGACGACGTCGAAGAGCGAGCCGACGAGCACTTCGTGCACGGCCTGCTCGGATTCCTTCACGGCGAATCGGAGGACGCGAAGGAACGGCGTATCGGTCGTCTGATGGAGGCCATCGAACGTGACGAGGCTGCGCATTCCGAGCCGACCGTACGCGCGCCGAGATCCACGGGCGGGGAGCGCCGATCCCGGGCCTTCGTCCGCGTGCTTTCGGGTGTGGCGGCCCTGCTTCTGATCGCGCTGCTCCTGCGCTTCTTCGATCGCGAGCCGTCGGCGAAGGCGATTGTCCGCGAGTCGATCGACGCGTCGCTCCGATCGGAAGCGCGACGCTACGAGTTCTCGGCGCTGCACCAGAACGAAACGGCTCCGCCGGCGATGCGCGGACAGATCGACATCGCGGACCCGGATCACATCGTCATCCGGTTGACGACGCCGCTCGGCATCGACCTGGTGTTCGGCCGGAACGAACAGGGCGAGTGGCTCGTCCACGGGGACAACGTGGTCGAGAGGTTCGGCGAGGAGGAGCGATGGCCGCGCTGGGTGCGGCTCGACCAGAGCGCGTTCTTCGTGGAGTCCGTGGACTCGATCCTCCTGTCGCTTCATCGCTCGTACGACCTGCGCAGTGTGGGCTCGGCTCCGATCGAGGGGCGAGGGCCCGAGGAGTACCAGCGAGTGACGGCCTACCTCGCGACCGACGACGACGTGCATCCCGGTCAGGTCGAGCTCTGGATCGATCCGGAGACGCGGCTCCTGCACCGGATGGAGCTCAGCTGGCCCCACCCGGACGCCGTCGATGCGCGCCGCAAGAAGCATTCGCTCGGTCGCAAGATCCACGATTGGTTCCACGCGCACATGAGGCTCCTGTTCGGTGGGCATCACGGACACGACGAGAGGCAGGAACCGCGCGAGCCCGAGAGGATCGAGCGCGATCCGGCCCTTCCGGATCCCGACACCGGTCAAGCCGATGTACACGACCGCGAGGCGGAGCATGCGCGGGCGGTGCATCGCGCGGTGCTCGAGTTCCTGCACGGGAACCCGCGCTTCGTCGAGGGCTTCCACGCGGCGCCTCGGCTCGTCGTCTTCGATCTGGTGGAGGAGCCGGTCTTCGCCGACGACTGGTTCTCGCCCGAAGCCCATACACGCTGATCCGACGCGACGCGCGTCCCCGCGTGCTCGTGCTCCCGAAGACCCCCGCAACACACGAAAGGAGACGGACTATGTCCACACCGAAGAGCGGATGGCCGCTCGTGCTCGTCCTCGTGGCGCTACTCGCCACCAGCGGCGGCGCCACGCTGCTCGCGGCGACGTACGACGAGGACCCCCTGGCGAAGCTGCATGAGCATCTGATGCAGCTGCACGGTCACCACGCGAAGGCGCACGCCGCGAAGAAGGCCGAGGGCCCGGACATGGCGAAGCTGCACGAGCATCTGATGCAGCTGCACGGGAAGCGTCCGGAGCCGGCTCGCGAGCGAGAAATGCGCGACCGCGATCTGCACGCGCGGATTCTCGCGCACTTGCGCGCGCTGCACGATCTCCTCTTCGAGTGGTTCCATTCGCGGTACCATCATGAGGACGAGCGTCCGCACGACGGGCCGCTACACCGCGCCATCCGCGCGATCTGACCTCGTTCCCGACGCGGCGTCGACCCGGTCTTCCGGATCGGCGCCGCGCCTTGCCGCTCGCTCACCCACGCTGCGGCTGGACGCGTCCCCGCCGAGTCGCCATACTCGTACGCTCGCTCGCGAGGCCACCGTAGAGCCTCGCGGGTTCGAGAAACTCCGGTGGCGAGGAACATGAGCGAGCGAGGGCGAACACTCGGACCGTGGAGCGCGTCGGCGCTTGTCATCGCGAACATGGTCGGTGCCGGTGTGTTCACGACGTCGGGCTTCGCGCTCGCCGATCTCGGACGGCGCGACGTCGTTCTCGCGGCCTGGGCCGTCGGCGGGATCGTCGCGATCTGCGGTGCGCTCGCGTACGGCGGCCTCGCGCGCCGCTTCCCGCGGTCGGGCGGCGAGTACACGTTTCTCGCTCAGATCTTCCACCCGTTCGCGGGCTTCCTCGCGGGATGGGTCTCCCTGCTCGCGGGATTCACCGCGCCGATCGCCGCGGCGGCGCTCGGGCTGCAGGCGTACCTCGTCTTCGCGATCGGCACCACGTTCGACCCTAGGTGGATCGGAAGCGCGGCCATCCTCGCGTCTGGTGTGATGCATGGGATCCGACTGCGCGAGGGCGTGCGGTTGCAGAACATCGCCGTCGCGCTGAAGCTCGGCCTTCTCGCCGGGTTCCTGACGTTCGGTCTCGGGGGGATCCTCGCCGGAGGAGGGCCGCCCGCGACCGAGCCCGCCGACGGTTCGGTGGCGTTGCCCGGATTGACGGCGTTCTTCGCGAGCCTCGTCTGGATCTACTTCGCGTACTCGGGGTGGAACGCGGCCGTCTACGTGGCGGGCGAGATCCGCGATCCCGATCGACACCTTGCTCGATCGCTTCTCGGCGGAACGATCGTCGTCACGGTTCTGTATCTGGCGCTGAACGCGGTGTTCCTCTTCTCGACCGAGCGCGCCGACCTCGCCGGGCAGCCCGAAGTGGCGGCGATCGCGGCCCGCGCGCTCGGGGGGGAATCTCTCGGCAACGTCGTGGCCATCGCGGTCGCGCTCGCACTGTTCACGTCCGTGTCGTCGATGGTCATGGCCGGGCCGCGCGTGTACGAGCAGATGGCGGCGGACGGTGTGCTCCCCCGAGTGCTCGCCGCCGGCGGAGACACCCCGCGCGTCGCGGTCTTCTTCCAGGTAGGGCTCGCGTTGGCGGTGGTGTGGTGGGCGGATCTCGGCGAGCTCCTGCGTACGATCGGCTTCACGCTCGGACTGTGCGCGGCGGCGGCCGTGTTCGGGATCTTCGTCGTCCGCGCGCGCGAAGGGGCGGAGCGGCTGCCCGTCCCGGGGTACCCATTCGTGCCGCTCGTGTTCCTTGTCTCGACCCTCGGCTCCTCGGCTTTCCTCGTGATGCGAAGCCCGCGCGAGGCGCTGGTGGGGCTTCTCGTGGTCGTCTCGGGGGCGGTGTTCTACGTCGTCTCCCGACGCTTTGCGCGTCCGGCACCGTAGGCGGTATACTGGGCGCCTTATCGGAATCCGACACGGAGGGAGCTCGATGCGACAAGGCGTTTCGAAGTCCGGTTCACACGCGTGTCTCGCCCTCGGGCTCGTGCTCGTTGGTGTACTGCTCGCGCCGGTCTCGACGGCGTCCGAGACCCTGCCCGAGCTCGCACGCGGCACGCTCGACGAGTATCTCACTCGCGTGCTCCCGGAAGCCGAAGAGATCCGGTTCCGAGAGATCCCCTGGCGGATGCGCTTCCACGAAGCCGTCGACGAAGCGGCCCGCGTCCGCAAGCCGCTCCTGATCTGGGCGATGAACGGCCACCCGCTCGGGTGCACCTGAAACAACGGCGTCATCGCCAGACGGTCGGTCTGGCCTCATCCCGAAGTCGCTCAGCTCGTGTCGAAGTTCGTTCCCGTCGCAGACGAGGTCCATCGACTGCAAACCGGGAAGGATCCCGAATGTCGGCTCTTCCAGAAGATCGCCGAGAAGGGGCACTACGCCGGTCGCACGCGGCCGACCAAGACCCGGCAGGGGATCTACGCCGCGGCGCCGAGCGGTCACTTCCTCGCGTCGATCAACTCGAACGACCCGATGCGCGTCAAGGCGATGCTCGAGCGCGCGCTCGTCGCCTGGAAGGAGCTCCCGGAAGCCGATCGCTACCTCGAGAAACCGCTCTCGGATCGGTCGCGTGAGATCTGGCGCGCGGACGAGCGCAAGCGACCCGAGGACGGACTCGTGCTCCGCGTCTACTCGCGAGACGTCGATCGTGGCGAAAACCCGACGAAGGACTGGCGCGGTCAGGCCTGGAACCTCGACATCGCGTGGCTTCGTGCCGAGGACGTCCGCGGATTTCTCCCGAGTGAGACTCTCGACGCCGGCTCGAGCGTCGAGGTCCCACAATACCTTCTCGTGCGGCTGGCGCGATGCCATCTCGTCGACAACGTGCGCGGACAGACGCCGCCCTACGCTCACGCGGACATCCGGTCCATTCGCCTGACGTCGACGGTCGAGACCGCGTCCATGGAAACGGTGACGCTCGGGCTCGAAGGCGCGTTCGAGATCGAGAAGGAAGGGAACTGGTCGATCGACGGGCATCGCGATCTTCACAGACCGAGCGAACAGCGCCGCGGCTACACGGGACGCCTTGTCGGGCGCGCGACGTACGACCGAGCCTCGTCCCGGATGACGACGTTCGAGATGGTCGCGCTCGGCACGCGCTACGGCGCGACCCAGTACAACGGGCGCCAGGACGATCCTTCGGGCCCGATGGCCATCGCCTTCACGCTCGCGGGGGAGGACACGGCGGACCAGGTAGCGCCGGCTCTCATCTGGGCGTATGGCTGGTAGGGTAGGCGAGGGCTCATGACCGGTCACAAGGGACGATACCGGACGCTCGACGTCGGACTCCTCGTCGAGGGCATCGAGGAGCTCGCGCGTCGCATCACCGAGCGATTCCCGGACTCCGGCCTGTCGCGGGTTGCCGGTGAGCTCCGGGACGTCGCCTCGGAGTCGGCGGATCGCGTCGAGACCATTCGCAAGCCGGCCTTCGGGCTCCGGTTCGCGATGTGGGCGCTCATCGTGCTGATGACCGGTCCGTTGCTCTACGTCGCGTTCGACGACGGCGTGCGGCTTCCGTCCGACTTCGTCTCGTTCGTCGGGGTGCTCGAGGCGGCGCTCGGCGCGATCGTCTTCCTCGGCGCGGCCGTCATCTATCTGCTCTCGGTGGAGACGCGCATCAAGCGAACGCGCGCGCTCGAGGCCCTGCACGAGCTCCGGTCGCTCGCCCACATCGTCGACCTGCACCAGCTCACCAAGGATCCCGAGCGAGTGTGCGGTATCGGCAGCAACACGCAGTCGTCGCCGCATCGCGACCTCGATCCGTTCGAGCTCGGGCGGTATCTCGATTACTGCAGCGAGCTCGAAGCGATGATCGGCAAGACCGCGGCCCTGTTCGCGCAGTCGCTTCCCGACCCGATCGTTCTTGCGGCCGTGGACGAGGTCGAGGGCTTGACCACCGGGCTCTCGCGCAAGATCTGGCAGAAGATCATGCTGCTCGAGAGCCTCGAGCAGCGCGAGGACTGCAAGTAGCGGTCGCGGGCGTTTCGAAACGTTACGCCTCGGCGCTCGCGCGATCGCGCACGGTTTCGCGCCCCGTCTTTTCGTTACATCGTTGCTTCCTGCCCTTCATGATGTTGCGCGTGCTTCGAGCCATGCCGTCAAACGAACGGCACGACCCTTGCGCTCCTTGTCCCTCGGATAAAAGGAAAGGACAAGTGCGGGTCATCCACGAAGGAAAGGAGCACGACCATGAAAACTCGACAGAACCGAACGGAGTGGGCGCTCGTCGCGCTGGCGATGATCCTGGCTCTCGGTGCGAGCGAGGTTCACGCCCAAGAGGGGTTGGGACGTGCGGGTGGAAAGGGCGACGTCAGCGTGAAGCCGCGCGTGTCGAAGGACGCGTGCCGGACGATCGATCGATACGTCGCTTCCTTCAAGACCAAGCTCGACGACATCCTCCACGAGATCGTCGTCGACTCGATCGTGTCGGGAGCGGACCCCGCGTCCAATGAGCTCCTGGCGGGAGACAACCCGTTCCTCGACCAGTTCGTGCAGAGCCTCGTCGCGGACGCGAGCTTCGTCGCCCAGGACATCACGATCGGGATCGACACGGTGCTTCACCCGTACCTCGATCGCGCGGGGATGCGACTGTGCGCCCTCGCGAACGAAGCCCTGACCGATACGCCGGATCCGGGGCTCGGCAGCGCGACGCGTCGCGGGCGCGTCCGCAATGCCCTGTGCAATGCGCTCGACCAGCACTTCGTACGCGTCGAGAACCGGATCGAGGACGCCGCGCTTCTGAAGAGCACGTCGATGCTGAGCGGCCTCGCACCCACGGTGCCGCCGCAGACGGCGGCGCTCATGGGGCCGGGCGAGAAGCAGCGCGTCGAAGCCGAGATCGCGTGGTTCGTGATGGCCCTGTCGTCGCGGATCAGCGATCGGGTGTCGGCCGAGGTCACGGACTTCCACGACCGGATCCGCGCTCGCAAGTGCAATCGATGAACCTCCGGTCGTCTCGGGTCGGCCGCCCCGGCCCGGGACGACGATACAGCCTCCTCCCTCGAACGAGTCCCCGGGCCGAGCGTCCGGGGACTCGCTTTTGTAAGATTCGCATGCGCGACACGGCGTATCCGATGGCGACGGAGGACGAGCATGACGGAAGGAACGCGAGCGGGCGTGCAGATCTGTCCGGATCCGATCTTCGTGGTCGGCTGTCCGCGGTCGGGCACGAGTGTCCTCTCCCATGCGATCGCCGCCCACTCCGGAAACTGGCTCGGACCCGAGTCCGACTTCATGGCGTCGCTCATCAAGGGCGCAAAGGAAAGCCACGAGATCGGAACCCGTCGCGGGGAGCACCACTGGCTCTCGGGGCGCGAGGTCTCCTTCGGCGAGTTCCTCGAGTACATCGGGATCGGAATCAACGCCCTCTACACGAACCGAGCCGGCGGGCTGCGATGGGTGGAGCAGACTCCGCAGTACACGCGCCGCCTTCCGGATCTCGCACGGATGTTCCCGGGAATGCGCGCCGTGCACATCGTGCGCAGCGGTCGTCATGTCGTGCACTCGATGATCCACAGCGGTTTCGATGCCGCGTGGGCCACCGACTTCGAGCGAGCGTGCACGACGTGGGTGCGCTTCGTGGAATCCGGACGGGAGTTCGTGGGCGAGCAACCCGATCGCGCGATCGAGGTGCGCAACGAAGCCCTTCGCGCATCGCCGCAGGTCGAGCTCGAGCGAATCGCGCGCTTCCTCGGCCTCGAGCTCGAGGAGTCCATGGCCGGGATGCTCGGGGGCGATCGCAAGTTCAACTCGTCCTTCAAGCAGAAGCGAAGCTCGTGGGAGGAGTCCTGGACGGACGAGCAGCGCGCGACGTTCGATCGCATCTGCGGCGGGCTGATGGCCGATCTGGGCTATGAGGCCGACGGCGAGCCGAGCGGCTCGAAGTAGCCTCTCCGCAGGGGGTTGAGGGGGACGGCCCGTGGCCCTGGCCCCCTCCTCGGAACGAATCCCCACAAGGTTGCGTCGGCGGATGGTCGATAGGTCGACCATGAATCCGATCCGTCGAATCCTCCGGCACCTGAGCGGCGCCACGGTGCGCGATCTCCGCGAACAGCTCGCGGAAGTGCAAGAACGGTGCGAGACCACCCGAGCCGCCGCTTCGGAAGCGTCGAAGAGTGCGGCCGCCGCCGAGCGAGGGCGTCGCAAGGCCGATCGCCTGCGCGAGAAGGCCGAGGGCAAGCTCGAGAAGGCAACCGACCGTCTCGAGCGCACCGAAGAACGGCTCGAGAAGGTGATCGCCCGCCTCCGCGGGCCGAAGGTCGAGGGGGCGGACTCGGGCCGTTTCTACTGGAACATCAAGAGCCCGCTGAATCAGATCTTCGGATACGCCCGGCTCCGTGTGACCAACCCGGCCGACGAGCCGGAAAGCGTCTACATCGAAGACACGCGAAGCGACCTGAGACTGCGCGTCCGATCCGAGGGCGAGGACGTCCATCTCGAGCGTGGCGATCGCGCGGAGTGGCTCGACGAGGGCTGCTTCTCGGCGCGTCAGCCCGCGGCGCTCGCGGCGGCCCGGATCCTGGTCGCGGAGGGCGTGAGCGTCTCGGACGAATCGGGCGCGGAGGCGCTGCCCGACTTCGAGATCGAGGTGGACGGACAGCCGGCGCCGGCGCTGTTCGCGATCCAGGGGCGCTGGCAGAACACTCTGCATCGAAGCGGCTGGGGGCTGGCGTTGCAGGCCCTCGGAGCGCTGCACGATGACGACGGGGTGATCTTCGACGGCTTTACCGAAGAGACGTTCTGCTGGAGGGATTCGGGCACGCGCTACGACCGCGACTGGGTCGGCGTGATCCACAATCCGCCGGCGACGCCGCCGTGGTCCGCGAACGGTAAAGTCACGAATGACGATCTTCTTTCGTCGGACTCCTTCCGGGCGAGCCTCCCGTATTGCCGGGGCCTGTTCGTTCTCTCCGAGTATCACCGCGAGGCGCTCGCGCCGCGCGTCGACGTTCCGGTGTCGGTGATCGGGCTTCCGACGGAAGTCCCCGAAGTCCGCTTCGATCCGGACGCGTTCCTGCAGAATCCCGAGCCGATGCTCGTCCAGATCGGCTGCTGGCTGCGCGACCCGAACAGTCTCTACCAGCTCGAGTCGCCACGCCTCGTGAAGGCCCGTCTCGACGTCGGCTACCCCTGGGAGGCCGAAGTCCGTGAGCACCTCGAGCCCGTCGCGGATCTGGACGTCGACTCGGTCCGCGTGCTGCCGCGCCTGTCGGACGAGGGCTATGACGAGCTGTTGAGCCGCAACGTCGCGTATCTCGATCTGCTGGACAGCTCGGCGAACAACGCGATCGTCGAGTGCGTGGTGCGCAACACGCCGCTCCTCGTGAATCGAATCGCTCCCGTCGTCGAGTACCTCGGCGCGGACTATCCGCTGTACTTCGAGAGCCGTGAGGAAGCCGAGGCCAAGGCCGCGGACTTCGATCTCGTTCTCGAGGCCCACGAGTACCTCAAATCGCTCCCCGAGGACCGCTACACGGTTCGCGGGTTTCTGGATGCCGTCGTCAGCTCCGAGGTCTATCAGGCCCTCGCGGGGAAGGGGCGGGCGCCCGGCCGGATCGCCGAGACGGCCGGTCGATCGTCGACGTGATGTCGAAAGTAATTGATTGTCGTTTCAGGGATGGGTGGAAGTGACTTATATCAAGGTGGTTATAGGTGGTTTGGCTGGCTCTGGATCCGACGTAAGTCGTGATTCTGCGCCTCAAGTCACGTCGTCTCGCGCCGATCATGGGGAGGTGCGGTTGAGGGAACCCCACACCACGAGGCCCCGATACATGCAGACGTTCCTCCTGGGGACGCCCCGTTCTGGTGCTTCCCACCTCGCTGCCTTGCTCGACCAGCTCCATTTTCATTCCGGTTCCGAGCGCAGCTGCTCGCCGCCTGGCGAGCCCCGAGAAGAGACCACAGCCCGGCTACTCCGCGCCGTTGCGGACGCGAACACGAACCTCCTCGCCTCGATGCAGTGCGACTGGAATCGCATCTCGCGCTTCCACGTCGGCTCGATCGATGCCGAGGCGCGGCGGGAGTTCTCCCGTTCCGTGGAAGAGGTCGTGCAATCGCTGGACGCGCACTCGCCGTGGTTCCTCCACGACGCCCGGTCCTCCTTGACCCTGCCCTTGTGGCGGGCGCATCTCGAGCGTCCGCTCGGGATCCTCGTCTGGAGGCATCCGATCGATCTGGCGAAGCGACTCGAGATCGAGGAGGGCATCCCCCTCCCGGCGGGAATCGCGCTCTGGTATCGCTACACGGCCGCGGCCGTGGCGAGCACGCAGGGCATGCCCCGGATCGTGATGTCCCGAGCGAACCTGCTCGCCGATCCGGTCGGCACGATGACCGAGTTCGTCGGCGCGCTGCGCACGCTCGGTTTCGGGCTTCCTGAAGGCATCGAGCAGGAGCTTCCCGAGCTCGAGACGGACGCTCTTCCCGAAGCGGATCTCCCCTGCACCGAGGCGGAAGAGAAGAGTCTTCTCACCGGATCGCAGCAGGCGATGCTCGACTCGTTGCGCGCCGGTCAGTTCCCGGCTGCCGCGAGCGAAGCCGAGATCGAGAGCGCCGATCGAATCCTCGCGATGCACGAAGGGAGCTCGGCGCGACCGCTCGCCCCGAACCCGACGAACGCGGACGAAGGACTCCTTCAGCGCGAACGTCGGGTTCGGGGCGAGCGGTC
>CAZQZX010000099.1:0-22584 GCA_964597885.1 uncultured Planctomycetota bacterium | reverse complement strand
GCCCTCGATCGGCTGCGTCGTGGAAGTGCCCGGCCTCCTGCCGGTCATCCGACCGCTCACCGAAGAGGTCGACTTCCTCACGATCGCCATCGACAACCTCGCGCAGTACATGATGGCCGCGGACCGCGTGAACGGTGAGGTCGCGTCGTACCTCGATTTCTGCCAGCCCGGGATCCTTCGCTCGCTTCACGATATTCTGGACGAAGCGGGCACCCGAATCCCGATCGCGGCGTACGGCGAGATGGTCCGTGACCACCGGTACACGTATCTGCTCCTCGGCCTCGGGCTCACGAAGTTCTGCCTGCCGCCCTACTCGCTTCCCCGGATCCGTACGCTCGTCGCCAACACGGATCGCGACGAGGCCGCGGCCTTCGCACGCGACGTGCTGAAGCTCGACACGAAGGAAGCGATCCGACGCGCGCTCGACGAGCAGACGACCCGCGTGCTCAACGCCGCCGAACGCGTCTGATTCGCCGGTCTCGTCACCTCGCCTTTCGTTCGCTCGAACGCTAGAATGCAGCGTTCCTTGGGCGGAGGACTGATTTCGATGGCCAGGAAGAAGACCGGCAAGAAGGTCGCCAAGAAGAAGGCGGCCTCCAAGAAGAAGACCGCGAGCGCGTCACGGCCCCGCAAGACGGCGAAGAAGGCGGCCAAGAAGATCGCCAAGAATAAGGCGAGCGCGAAGAAGAAGGTCGCCAAGAAGAAGGCGCCCGCGAAAGCCGCGAAGAAGAAGGCCACCAAGAAGACCGCGGCCCGCAAGCCCGCGAAGAAGAAGGCCACCAAGAAGACGGCGGCCCAGAAGCCGGCAAAGAAGAAGGCCGCGAAATCTCCAGCCGCCCCCGCACGCAAGGCGCGCCCCCGTACCCGGCTGACCGCCGATGACATGGCGCGTCGTCAGCGGGACATCTCGGTTGCGGAATTCTTCTCGAAGAACCGGCACCTCCTCGGGTTCGACAACCCGAAGAAGGCCCTGCTGACGACCATCAAAGAGGCGGTCGACAACAGCCTCGACGCCTGCGAGGAAGCGGGCATCCTTCCCGAGCTTCGCGTCGAGATCCGGCCGCTCAAGAAGGAGGATCGCTACCAGGTCGTCGTTCAGGACAACGGCCCCGGCATCGTGGCCGCGCAGGTCCCGAAGATCTTCGGGAAGCTGCTCTACGGCTCGAAGTTCCACACTATGAAGCAGTCGCGCGGCCAGCAGGGAATCGGCATCTCGGCGGCGGCGATGTACGGGCAGATCACGACCGGCAAGTCGGTGGTGATCACGTCTCGTGCCGGGCGGCGACGCCCCGCACGTCGCATGGCGATCCAGATCGACACGCAGAAAAACAAGCCCGTGACCATCTCGAACAACGAGGTCGAGTGGGAGCCGAAGCAAGGCACCCGCGTCGAGATCGAGCTGCAGGCGCGCTACCAGAAGGGGCGCCAGTCGGTCGACGATTTCCTGCAGCAGACCGCCATCGCGAACCCGCACGCCACGATCGTCTACGTCGACCCCGACAAGAACGAGCACGTCTTCGAGCGCGCGACGAAAGAGCTTCCCGAGGAGCCGCGCGAGATCAAGCCGCACCCCTACGGAGTCGAGATGGGCGTGCTCGACGAGATGCTCCGCGGGACGAACGCGCGCTTCCTCTCGTCGTTCCTGCACCAGGACTTCTCGCGCGTCAGCACGCGTGTCGCTACCGATATCTGCGAGGCGGCCGGGCTCGACCCGCGCGCCAAGCCGATGACCACCGCGCGCAACCAGGTCGAGGCGCTGTACGAGGCGATCCAGAAGGTGAAGATCATGTCGCCTCCGACGGACTGCATCTCGCCGATCGGCGAGGCGCGGATCCTCGACGGCCTCAAGAAGGAGATCGACGCCGACTTCTTCGTCGCGGCCTCGCGTCGTCCGGCGGTCTATCGCGGCAACCCGTTCCAGGTCGAGATCGGGCTGGCGTACGGCGGCGAGGGCGTCCCGCTCGAGGATCCGATCCGCGTGCTGCGGCTCGCGAACCGGGTGCCGCTCCAGTACCAGCAGGGAGCGTGCGCGATCACGAAGGCGATCGTCTCGACCGATTGGAAGAAATACAACCTCCAGCAGTCGCGCGGTGCCCTCCCCCTCGGACCGATCCGGCTGATGGTGCACATCGCGTCGGTGTGGGTGCCCTTCACCTCGGAGAGCAAGGAGGCGATCGCGCACTACCCCGAGATCCTGAAGGAATTGAAGCTCGCGCTGCAGGAGTGCGGCCGCAAGCTCGGCACGTTCGTGAACAAGCGCCGCCGCGCGATCGACGAAGCCCGCAAGCGCGCCTACATCGAGAAGTACATCCCGCACGTGGGCATCGCCCTTCGCGAGATCCTCGGCCTTTCCGATGGCCAGGAGAAGAAGATCGTCACCACGCTGACCGACGTCCTGGAGCGTAGCCGCAAATGACCGCGAACCCTCGAAAGATCAAGCAGACCGCCGACGCGGTACGAAAGGACATCCTCAAGCGGAAGAAGCCCGGACTCAAGTTCCCGCTCCGTGCGCTCAGCAACGTGCGATACCGCTCGAACCCCGGCTACTTCGAGCTGAAGGGCAAGAAGAAGGAGCGCACCCTCACCTACAACACGGTGAAAACCTTCGCCCAGACGCTCCGCATGATGTCCGTCTCGAAAGAGCTCATGGAGACGGACGACATCGCCACGAAACGAGAGATGTACTACGTCTCGAAGAACTGGGAAGAAGCGCGCTTCGACGACCAGACCGAGTCCGATGCGATCATGGACGACGTCGAGGGCCTCTTCTCGATGAACCGCGAGCAGCTCGGCTTCATCCCCGAGGAGAAAGGCGGCGAGGTCGCGGGGCGGCTCGTCGTGATCGACCAGGACCGCGACACCGGCAAGAAGCTGCGCATCGACTGCACGAAGTTCGGATCCGGCGCGTACTCGATCCCGATCTCGGTCGAGGAGCTCGAGTTCGAGACGAAGGCCAAGTTCATCCTCGTCATCGAGACGGCCGGCATGTTCCAGCGGCTCGTAAAGCACAACTACTGGAAGACCGCGAACTGCATCCTCATCTCGATGGGAGGCGTGCCGACGCGCGCGTGCCGGCGGTTCATCCGACGTCTTTCCGACGTGAAGAAGATCCCCGTGTACGTGTTCGTCGACGGCGACCCCTACGGCATGATGAACATCTACCGTACGCTGAAAGTCGGTTCGGGCAACGCCGCGCACATCAACAAGTACTTCTGCGTGCCGGATGCCAAGTACCTCGGCATCACGCCCGACGACATCACGACGTACGACCTGCCGACACATCCGCTGAAGGACGTCGACATCAAGCGAGCCAAGGACGCACTCGCCAACGACCCGTTCGTGAAGCATTACAAGGCGTGGCAGAAGGCGATCGAGCAGCTGGTCTCGATGGGCGTCCGCGCCGAGCAGCAGGCCCTCGCCAAGCACGGGCTCAACTACGTCATCGACACGTACCTCCCGGAGAAGCTCGCCAACCCGCGGGCCTTCCTCCCGTAAGGAAGCTCATGAACCGACGTATCCCGGTCACGATCGCAGGCCTCCTCACGATCCTCGTCCTCGTTCTCGTGTCGAGAGGTTGCTCGTCCCGAAACGACAAGGCGGCCAAGCCGTCGACGGTCTACCTGACCGAGCACATCCTGCAGGACGACCTCGACATCATCGCGCCGCCGCCGAGGCGGACCGTGAAGAACGTCTCCTTCAATCCGGGCAACCTCTCCGTGGTCGGCGAGCACTTCGATATCGACCCCGACTCGATCCAGCTGCGCGACGGCGCCCTGCGATTCCGGACGACGGGCGGGAAGCCCTGGATCGATATTGCCGTCGACGTCGACGCGAGCGAGGTCACCGAGGTCCGGGTCAAGATGCGCCGCAACCGGAGCCACAATCCACCCGCGCTTCTGTGGACCTACGAAACGAACCGCGGCCGTCGGGAGCCTCGCGCCCGCGGCTCCGCCCTGGAAGTCGTCGGTCGCCTCAAGGACGACTACATCATCTACCACCTCCCCGTCACCGGGATGGACCAGTGGCGCGGGCGCATCCACTCGGTCCGCATCTGGCCCGGGAACCAGCCCGACCTCGTGGTCGACATCCAGGACATCATGTTCGACTATCTGCCGGCGATCACCGAGTGGTCCGCCCGGAACGAAGAGGTCCGAAACGGGCACGTCGCGATCTACGACGAGACCCGGCAAGCCCTGATCGCGCCGACGCCGTCCCGCTACGACGCGACGTTCCGGATTCCCGAGAACGGGCGCCTGTCTTTCGGGCACGCGATCCTGCCCATCTCGTGGAGGGTCGACACGAGCGCCGCGTTCTCGGTGTCGGTGGTGGATGGCAGCGGGACGCCCGAGCGCGTCTACAGTTACGAGGCGCCCGTCATCGACCAGGCCCAGGCCGGATGGCTCGATGTCGACGTGAGCCTCGCGCGCTTCGCCGGCAAGGAGGTCACCGTTCGGCTCGAGACGACGAGCGGCTCACCGGACGCCATCGTGAACAGCGTCTGGAGCGATCCCGTGGCGTACGCGCCGCTCGGCGACGCCGAAAGCGGCTCGCGTCCGAAGAACATCGTGCTCGTCTCGCTCGACACGCTTCGCGCCGACCACCTCGCCGACTACGGTTATCCGCGGATGACCGCGCCCGCCTTCACGCGGTTCTCGCGCGAGAATGTGGTGTTCGACCGATTCGTCAGCCAGGCGGCGTCGACCGGCCCTTCGCACATGTCGCTGTTCCTTTCGATGTTCCCGTCCGCGCACGGCATCGTGAATCACGAGCAACAGCTCTCCCGCAAGGCCGTGACGCTCGCCGAGATCTACCGCGACGCCGGGTACCGCACCGCTGCGTTCACCGAGGGCGGATACACGGCGGCCGAGATCGGCTTCTACCAAGGGTTCTCGAGCTACGCGGAAGTGGTGGGACCGATGGACGGCCGCGGGGGCTACGCCGACGTCACGTTCCCGCGCGCTGCGGATTGGATCGAACGCAACCGCGATCAGCCGTTCGTGCTCTTCGTGCAGAGCTACCAGGTGCACGTTCCCTACTGCCCCGGTGAGCCCTGGGTCGATCTCTACCGCGGCGGCTACAACGGCCCGCTCGATCGCTGCGTCGGCTACGGCGAGATCGGCGCGATGAACTACGAGGCCATGGGCCTGCCGTGGAAGCTCGAGAAGAATCACGGCAAGAATCCGCCCACCCCCGAGGACATCGAGTACCTCGTCGCGCTGTACGACGCCGAGATTCGGAAAATCGACTCGTGGTTCGCACATCTGCTCGATACGCTCGAAGAGCAGGGCCTCGCCGAGGACACGATCGTCGTCGTGTTCTCGGATCACGGCGAAGACTTCGGCGACCACCTGGCACTCGGCCGCCACGCCCGATCGCTCTACGACGAGATGGTTCACGTGCCGCTCGCGATGCGGATTCCGGGCGGCCCGAACCGAATGCGGATCCCCGACATGATCACGTCGGTCGATCTTCTGCCGACCCTCCTCGAGCTCACCGGAGTTTCGGCGCCGAAGAATCTCGAGCCCGAGGGCGCGAGCCTCGTACCGCTGCTCGAGGGACGCGAGCTCGAATCACGGCCCGCGTACGCCGAGAACTACAGCGACGCCATCCGGGCGATGATCCGACGCGGCAACTGGAAGCTGATCCACACCCGCGAGTTCGAGGACCCCGAGCAGGTCGAGGAGCATGCGCCGAGGACGATGATCGTGCGCGGCCTGCGCCTCGGCACCGAGCTCTACGACCTCGAGAACGATCCCGGCGAAACGCGCGATCTCTCCACCGAAGAGCCCGCGATCCTCGAAGAGCTGATGCGCGAGCTCGAGCGGTTCCTCGAGAAACAGGAAGGGCGCGCGCTCCCGTCCGGGACGCGCGGCATCAGCGCCGGCGAGCTCGAGCGGCTCCGCAAGCTCGGATATGCCGAGGACGAAGAGGGCTCGGACACGGACGGGACCGGCGAGCGCGAGTAGTCACGCCCACGCGGGACTCGCCTCTACGCGCCCGACGCCACCTCCGAAGCCGGCTTGCGGCCCGGGTACGCCTCGAGGCCGGCGGCCAGCGCCGCCATCGCGCGCTCGAGATCCTCGCAGTTGAGGACGTAGGCGATACGCACCTCGTCACGGCCGAGGCCCTCGGTGGCGTAGAATCCCGACGCCGGCGCCATCATGACGGTCTCGCCGCCATGGTCGAACGTCTCGAGCATCCACTGGCAGAACTTGTCGCCGTCGTCGATCGGCAGCTTGGCCACGCAGTAGAACGCCCCGTGCGACTTCTTCGAGACCACGCCCTCCATCTTCGACAGCGCCTCGAAGACGCAGTCGCGGCGGCGCGTGTACTCGGCCGATACCTCCTCGAAGTACGAGTCCGGGACGTCGACGGCGGCTTCGGCGGCGAGCTGGTCGATGGTCGGCGGACACAGTCGGGCCTGCCCCATCTTCAGCGTCGCGTCGAGGATCGCCTCGTTGCGGGTCACGATGCAGCCGACCCGCGCGCCGCACGCGCTGTAGCGCTTCGACACGCTGTCGACGATGATCGCGTGCTGCTCGAGCCCGGGGCAGTTCATGACGCTCTTCGTCTCGAAGCCGTCCCACACGAACTCGCGGTAGACCTCGTCGGAAATCAGGAACAGGTCGCGCTCGATGCACAGCTTCGCGATCGCGTCGATCTCGTCGGGCGTACAGACGTAGCCCGTCGGGTTGTTCGGATTGTTGAGCACGATCGCGCGGGTGCGATCCGTGACCTTGGCGGCGATGTCCTCGATGGGCGGAAGCTTGAAGCCGTTCTCGGCGTAGCACGTCACCGGGACAACGCTCGCCGACCCCTGGATCGCGAAGGCCGTGTAGTTCGTGTAGAACGGCTCGGGCACGATCACCTCGTCACCGGGATCGAGGATCGCCATCATCGTGAAGAGCAGCGCCTCGCTACCGCCGGTCGTCACCAGGATCTCGTCCTTGGTGACGTCGATTCCGCACTTCTTGTAGTAGCGCGAGAGCGCCTCGCGGTAGCTCCAGAGCCCCGCCGAGTGGCCGTAGCCGAGCACCGTGATGTCGTTCTCGCGGTAGGCGCGCATGAACGCGTCGGGCGTGGCGATATCGGGCTGGCCGATGTTCAGGTGATGCACCTTCGTGCCCCGCGCGATCGCGGCCTCGGCATAGGGGACGAGCTTGCGGATCGGGGAAGCCGGCATCGCCTTCCCGCGCTTGGAAATATCGACCATCGTGCTGCTCCTTTGCCTTCGCCGCGGACGCCTTACGCCTCCGCGGAGCTACTCCTGGGCCGTCGATCGCCCCGTCGATTTCGCGGACGGACACGCACGCCCTGCCGGTACAGCCGCAGGATCATGCCGAGCGTCTGCAGTGCGGTCCGGAACACGCGAACCTTGCTGAGCCGCTGCTCGACCGTCTCGATCGGGACCTCGCGGACGCGGAAGTCCTCCATCTGGCTGCGGACGAGAAACTCGACGTCCCAGCCCCAACCGATCTCGCTCACGTTCGGGACCACCGCGTCGCGCACCGCGCGGCGGAAGAATTTGATCCCGGAAGAGTTGTCCTTGATGGTCGTCCCGAGGAACATCCGCACGACCGTATTGTAGCCGTGGTGCGCGAGGTGCCGCAGCATCGACCGCTCGGCCGCCGACTCGTTCAGCGCCCGCGAGCCGACGCAGATGTCGACCTCGTCGTCGAGCGCGTCGAGCAGGTCGCCGACGAACCGCACGTCGATCTCCAGATCCGCGTCGAGAAACCCGACGACCTCGCCGTTGGCGGCGCCGAGCCCGAGGGTGAGCACGCTGCCCTTGCCTCGGTTCACCTCGTTCTCGACCATCCGGATCGGGCGGCGTCCCTCGTCCACCACGCGCCGCAGGATGTCCTTGGTGCCGTCCGTCGACCCGTCATCGGACAGAATCACCTCGTACGTCCCTCCTCGGGCGTCGAGATAATCGGTGACGATGCGGATATTCCGCTCGATGAGCTCGGCCTCGTCGTAGATCGGGATGACGAGGCTCAGGTCGGGACGGGGATCCAAATCAACCCTCGGCGAGTGTGGGTTGTCGACGTTTCTTGACTGGGACGGAGCCATAGTCTATATTTTCGCGGCTCTGATTCAAACCTTTCCGGAGCCTTGATTTACCGACGCCTCACGAGCCGAAGGACCGTTGAACGCCTCCCCTGAGCCCCGCGTATTCGAGCTTCGCAAGGACGGCGCCGTCGTCCTCATCCTTCTCCTGCTGACGCTCGCGATCCGCTTCGAGGTCGTCTTCGAGGGGCAGATCCCGGCCCGTGGCGACACGCTGACCGGCTTCATCCCCCACAAGAGCTTCGTCGCGCGGACCGTCCAGTCGGGTGAGCTGCCGCGGTGGGACCCCCACATTTTCGCAGGGCAGCCGTTCCTCGCGGACCCGCAAACGGCCGTCTTCTCGCCGCTCTCGATTCCGTTCTACGTGCTGCCCCTCGTGCCGGCGTTCGCGGTCTACATGATCGTGAAGCACATGCTGGCCGGGTTATTCACGTACGCGTTCCTGCGGACGCTGGGTGCGAACCGTCCGGGGGCCCTTCTCGGCGGGATCGCCTTCTCGTT
The DNA here is from genome assembly GCA_964597885.1 of uncultured Planctomycetota bacterium. Lineage (GTDB taxonomy): Bacteria > Planctomycetota > JACOTG01 > JACOTG01 > JAUIME01 > CAZQZX01. The sequence goes on along the minus strand of CAZQZX010000099.1, from coordinate 14,013 downwards.
CAGCTCCGCCCTGTTCCGGCAGATTCCCTGGCAGGAGGTCGCCTCCACGACGGTCTGGGTTCCCCTGATCTTCTGGTTGTGCGAGCTTCTGATCCGCAATCCGCGGCGGCACGGCGTCGCGCTGATCGCCGCGTGGGTCTTCGCATTCGAGAACCTCGCCGGGCACCCGCAGCTCGCCTACTACCACTACCTGGCGATCGGCCTGTACTGCGCGGTCCGCCTCATCGCCCGGCTCTTCACGGCAGGCTTCCGTCCGGTTCTGGCCTCGAGTGCGATGCTCCTGCTACCGCTCGCCGTCGGGCTCGGCCTGTCGATGGTGCAGGTCCTCCCGCTCCAGGAGTTCAAGGAAGCGACCCGCTACGGCGAGGACTTCTCGCTGAAAGAAGCGGCGAACCCGATGAGCTCGCTCGAAGCCCTGCCGGGCGTGTTCCTGGGCGGCGTCTACCCCGACTACGAAGACCACATCAACACGTCGTACCTCGGGATCGTGCCACTCCTGTGCATCCCCGTCGGCCTCCTGTTCGGGGGGCCGATCGCGCTCCTGTTCGGGCTGATCGCCGCGATCGCCGTGGCCATCGCGGTCGGGACGGATCTCCCGCTGTACGCCGCTCTCTACGAGACGCTCCCCGGCTGGAAGAACCTGCACGGGCCGGTACGCTTCCTGCCTGTGGCGACCTTCGCGCTGTCGATCGTCGCCGGCCTCGGAGCGGCGCGCCTGCTCGATCGCTTCGCACGAATGCCTCGACGCGACGGAGCCGCGCTGCCCGTCCTCGCGGGTGTGCTCGGCCTGGGATCCGTCGCGGTGCTCGCCCTCCAGATCACCGGCCGCTTCGACGAGACGCCGTTCGCGCTCTGGAACGCCGCGATGGTCGGTCTGGCCGCGCTGGCCCTCGGGATGCTGTTCCTGTCGGGGCGCCTGCCGAAGGCTCTTCTCGTCACGGCCTTCCTCGCGCTCGCGTACCTCGACCTCTCGCACTTCGATCGCGTGCGATACCCGTTCGTCTACGGCGACCCCACCCGGTTCCTCACCGCGCCGCGAACCGTGCAGTTCATGCGTGAAGACCCGGAGCTCCATCGAGCCATCCACTTCACGAACGGCTTCGCCGTGCGAAAGCGCGTGCGCATCGATGACGATCTGACCAGGATGATCGTGGCGTCGATCTACCCGAACTTCTCGCTCCATCACGGCACGTACGACGCCCAGGGCGTGTACACGCTGAAGATCGAGCGCTACACCGACTACGTTCGTCGGCTGAACGGCGACATCAAGGGCGGCCGCTGGATCCTCGATCGGCTGACCATGCTCGGGAATCCGTTCTCGCCGCTCTTCGATCTGATGAACGTGAAGTACCTGCTCACGGCCGAGAGCAATCCCCTGCCGATGACGCTTCCCCTGATGCGCGACGGCGATCGCTTCGTGCTGCGCGATCCGGTGGGGGCGACCGACCTGCTGCTCGAGATCGAGTACCCCCCCGAAGGAGACGCCGATCGCTCCGATGTCGCCGCCGAGATCGGACTGCGCGGACAGGACGAGCCCTACCGCGTCGCGGGCCCGCCCACGACCGAGCCCCGTCCCGAGTTCGCGGCGTTCCGCGCGTACGAGACCGGACCCACGGCCGTCGAGACCGGGAGCGTGCTCGCGATCGCCCCGGGGAGCGACCCGGCCGCCACCGGGTGGACCCGGCACCCCGGCGCTTCCTTCGAGATTTCGAACGGCGCGCTCGTGCTCGACGAGAACGAAGACGCGCGTTGCCTGCGCTCTCCCATCGTCCCCCTCAGCCACCGCATCTCCGTGCGCTACGCGGGAACGCCCGTCGACGCCGACAACACCGGCATCTACGTGACGATCGTCGACGCGGCGACCGACGAGCCGATCTACACGTTCATCTACGGCGACGAGGGATTCACGGGGCTGTTCAAGGGCAAGCGGGGCGTCAAGGCGACGCGCGCCGTTCGGACCGCGAAGGGTCGACGCGACGCCGCCGAGGTGACATGGGCCCGTGACCGCCTGTCGTTCCGCGTGAACGATCGCACCCTCTTCGAGTACCGCGACGTCGCCGCACCCGAGCCCGACACCGTTCGCATCGAGATCGGATCCCGCGGCGGACGCTTCGCCCTCGAATCCCTCGACGTGCGAGAGCCGGTCGAGCGCGATCGCTACCGCACCCGCCGCGTGCTGTTACCGCTGCCGGGAGCCGAGCGTCCCGAATGGATCCGGCTCATCGAGACCGGCGGAACGCTGAAGTCCGTCACGCTGCTCGACCGCGACAAGTTCACGCGGGTCCACGAATCGGACGGCGTCGCGGTGTACCGCAACAACCGCGTGCTCCCGCGCGCCTTCCTGGTCGGTGGATACCGGGTCTTGGAGGACGAAGAGGCGCTGCTCGATGCGCTCGCCGCCCGCGACTTCGACCCGACGGCGGAGGTCCTTCTGCCGGCGTCGCCCGGCTTGTCGGCCGCGCCCGGCCCCCGGAAGCTCGAAGATGCCGACACCGAGATCGTCGACTACGGCCCGAACGGTCTCACGTGCCGGACGCGCTGCTCGACGGAGGCGATCCTCTACCTCGGGGACATGATGTTCGAGGGCTGGACGGCTCGAGTGGATGGAGAACCGGCCGAGCTCCTGGAGGCGAACCACTGCTTCCGCGCGATCGCCCTCCCACCGGGTGAGCACACCGTCGAGATGGTCTACCGACCCGCGTCGATCCGCAACGGGATGATCCTCTCGGGAGTGGCGTTCGCGCTCTGGGTCGGCCTCGCGGGGTTCAGCTTCGCGACGAGGCGGCGCCGGAAGACGACGGCCGTGTCGCCCCCGGAAGAGACGCCCGCACCGGCGACGGACGACGAGCCGACGTCGCCGTAGGCGTCGCGTCGGCGGCTGCCGCATCGCGCTCTTCGCGCCCGAGGCTCGCGACGATCCAGGCGAGCGTCTCCTCGAGCGGCGTGCCCGGTCGATAGCCCGTGAGCTCCTCGAGGCGCTCGAGAGACGGCACCCGACGGCGCACATCCTGGAAGCCCGCCGGGAAGACCTCGTCGTACGGAAGCCGCGCCACCTCGGACCGGCTGTCGCACGCCTCGAGCACCTTGTGAGCGAGCTCGCGGATCGTGAACTCGCGATCGCTCCCCACGTTGACAACGCGTCCGAGCGCGGCCTCGCACTTCCACAGCCGCACGATCGCCTCGACGGTATCGCGGACGTCGGTGAAGCATCGGCTCTGCTCGCCGTCCCCGTAGACGGTGAGCGGCGAGTCGCCGAGCGCCTGCTTCACGAAGCGCGGGACGACCATCCCGAATCGGCCCGACTGACGCGGTCCGACGGTGTTGAAGAATCGAGCCACGACGACGGGCACTCCGAGCTCTCGGTGATACGCGAGCGCCTGGAACTCGCCCATCGCCTTCGCGGCGGCGTAGCCCCACCGATCATGCTCCGGGGACCCGAGGCGAAGCCCGTCCTTCTCCCGGAACGGCACCGCGTCTCCCCGGCCGTAGACCTCCGAGCTCGACGCGTAGAGCACCCCCGCGCCCACCCGCCGGGCGCACTCGAGCACCGCCTCGTTCCCGCGCAGGAGGCTCGACTGCGAAGCCACCGGGTGCTCGACGACGCGCTTCACGCCGACGACGGCCGCCAGATGGAAGATCCAGTCGACGCCGCGGGCCATCTCCTCGAGCGCCTGCGCATCCTCGACGCGGTCGCGCCGGAAGAGGAACCGCTGGTGGTGCCGAACCGCGTTCAGGTTCTCGACGCGGCCGCTCGACAGGTCGTCGAGGACCCGCACCTCGGCCCCGTCGCGAAGCAGCCGCTCCACGAGATGCGAGCCGATGAAGCCCGCCCCGCCGGTGACCAGAATTCTCTGCATAGGATGCGCTCCTCGTCCGCGGGTCGTCTCCCGCCCGAAACGACGCTCGGGATCGCCCGCAGGCCGCCGTCTCACCCTCAGACGGACGGAACTCGCGGTTTCTTCCCGATTTGCTAGATTAGCTCTCCTCCTGAATCGGGCAACTCCGTCCAACTTCGTACACGATTTTCATGCTCCGATCCCGGCCTATCGGGCCGCGCCACGCCGCGGTCGCGACTCTCGCGGTCCTGCTGGCGCTCGCCGGGCTCCTGGCCGCTTCTCCTCAATCCCCGGGCGGAGAGCCGTCCCCTGGCGAAACGCCGTCCCCCGAGGGATCTTCTTCCGCGGACCGGCCACCCAACGTCCTCCTGGTGACCCTCGACACCCTGCGCGCCGATCGCGTGGGCTGCTACGGCTATGCACCGGCGAGCACCCCGAATCTCGACGCCCTGGCCTCCCGCGGGGTCCGGTTCGAGCGCGCCGTGGTCCAGGTGCCGCTCACCGTCCCGTCGCACGCATCGATCCACACGGGGACGTATCCGATCTTCCACGGATCGCGAAACAACGCGAACTACCCGCTCACCGACGCCAACGTGACGCTCGCCGAGCGCCTCTCGGATGCGGGTTACGCGACCGAGGCGATCGTCGCGTCCAAGGTCCTGTTCCGGAACTTCGGACTCGACCAGGGCTTCGACCATTACGACGACGACGTGCGCGCCGAGGAGCACGGCCCCCGCGGCGCGAAGTACCGGACCGGCGGGCACGTGACGCGCCTCGCTCTCGAGCGTGCGAAGCGGCTCCCTGACGACCGGCCGTACTTCTTGTGGGTGCACTACTACGATCCGCACGCGCCCTGGGTCGCGCCGGAGCCGTTCGCGTCGCAGCACGACCAGCCGTACGACGCCGAGGTCGCGCACGTCGACGCCTGCCTCGGCGAGCTGCTCGAGGGGATGCGCTCGCTCGGCAAGATGGACGACACCCTGCTCGTAGTGACGTCCGATCACGGCGAAGGGCTCGAGGATCCGCACGCCGAGCTGACGCACGGGATCTTCCTCTACGAAGAGACGCTTCACGTGCCTCTGCTGATCGCGGGCGACGGAATCCGTCCTGCCGTGGTCCCCGGGCTCGTCCGCTCGATCGACCTGCTCCCCACGATCCTCGACCGCGTCGGGCTCTCTATCCACGAGAACGTCCAGGGTGTGTCCCTCGCGGCGGCGCTCGACGGTGGCGCGCGGCCCGAGATCCAGCAGTCGTACTTCGACACGCTGATGCCGCGCGAGGCCTACGGATGGAGCGCCCTGTACGGTTTCCGGACGGGCGACTGGAAGTACATCCGCGCCCCTCGGCCCGAGCTGTACGACCTGCGGTCGGACCCGCGCGAACAGCGCAACCTCGCGCTCGACCAGCCCGATCGCCTCGAGCGGATGGAAGCCGAGCTCCGCCGGATCGAATCGACCTACGGGCGGGAAGGCGCCGATCGCCCCCAGCGCGGCGAGATCGATGCCGAGCTGAAGCGCCAGCTCGTCGCCCTCGGCTACGTGCACGCGGACTCGCCCGAGCTCACCGAGGACCCCACCAAGGATCCGAAGGACCTGATCGGCGTGCAGAAGCACGTCAACACCGCGATGGGGCTCCACGAGCAGAACCGGATCCCCGAAGCCCTCGGCGAGCTCGCGAAAGCCGCGGCCCTCGACCCCACGAACATCGAGGTGCTCAAGCAGCAGGGAACGCTCTACCTCGAAACGGGCCGGCTCGACGAGGCGCAGGAGCGCTTCGAGTCGCTCCTCTCGCGGTACGAAGGCGACGTGATGGCGAACTTCCGTCTCGGGCAGGTGCATCGCGATCGTGCGAAGGCGATGGCGGCGGGCGGCAACGAGGACGCCGCCTACGACGAGCGCGAGAAGGCCGCCGACGCGTACGGTCGCGCGATCGCCTTGAACCCGCGCCACGCCCTCTCGCTCCTCGATCTGGCCAACATCTCCGTACGTCAGGGGAGCGCGGAAGACGCCCTCCCGCTCTACCGGCGCGCCTACGAATCGAATCCGCGGCTGCTCGAGGCACGAATCAATCGGGCAGCGGTGCTGCGACGCCTCGACCGGTTCGACGAGGCGCTCACCGAGGTGGAGAGCATCGAGGCCGAGTTCACGTCGCAGGAAATCGGGCGGCTCGGAGCCGGGACGGTCCTCGCATCGATTCGGGAGGCCGCGACGGCCCGAAAGCCCGCTTCGGACGGGGCCTCCGGGGGCGGAGGCCTGCCCTCCTGGGGAATCGGCCTCATCCTCGCCGCGATTCTGCTGATATCCGCCGTCGCGATCCGTATCTTCCGAAAGAGCTGAGGGAAAGGTAGAACGAGGCATCCCGCCGCCCGGACCCGAGCGCGGACCGAACATCCAGTCGGAAAGAGAGATGGCCGCCAGCGAGACCCTTGTCGGAAAGACCCTGAAGGACAAGTACCACATCGTCAGCCGGCTCGGTTCCGGGGCGATGGGTACGGTCTATGAATGCGAGCACACGGGGCTCAAGCGTCGAATGGCGCTGAAGATCCTCCACCCCGACCTCAACGTCAACGAGGAGACGCTCGCGCGCTTCCAGCAGGAAGGCGTGGCGGCCGGCCGCATCCAGCACCCCTGCACGATCGAGATCTTCGACTTCGATCGCACCGAGCAGGGGCACGTCTTCCTCGCGATGGAATTCGTCGAGGGACGGAGCCTCAAGAGCCTCCTCCTCGACCAGGGCGCGTTCTCGGTCGACGACTCGATCGAGATCACCCGCCAGATCCTCTCCGCGCTCGAAGCGGCGCACAAGGAAGGGATCGTCCACCGCGATCTGAAGCCCGAGAACATCATGGTGCGCCGCGACAGCGAGGGCACCTTCCACGTCAAGGTCCTCGATTTCGGCATCTCGAAGCTCGTCGAGACCGGGAGCGCCGAAGAAGCGCTCATGACGCAGACGGGACGCATCATCGGGACGCCGCAGTACATGGCGCCCGAGCAGTGCGGCGGCACGACGGTCGACCATCGAGCCGACCTCTACTCGGTCGGTCTGATCCTCTTCGAGATGATCGCCGGCCGGCCGCCGTTCCAGGGCGCCACCGTCACCGAGATCCTGATGAAGCACAGCACCGAGGAATCGCCGTCGGTCGGATCGGTCGCCGATCTCTCCGTGCCGCGGGATCTCGAGCGCCTGCTCGCGAAGTCGCTGCGCAAGAATCGCGACGAACGCTATGCGAACGCCACCGAGATGCTCGACGCGCTGGGATCGATCGACTTCGATCGCACCGTCAAGCTGAAGGGACCGATCGGCGGCGGCTCGAGCGGCGCATCGCTCCGGAAGATCGGGATGGGCCTGGCTGCCGTGGTGGTCGTCGCGCTCGCCGCCTTCGGCGCGCTCCAGGCCTTCAAGGGTGGCGGCGGCTCGTCGTCCAAGGCCGCGCGCGTGCGTTTGAAGGATCCCGAACGCCGCAACACGGAAGAGGCCGAGTACGTCCGCCAGCTCGATCTCGCGATCCGCGAGCTCAAGGCGCGGAACGTCCCCGGCGCCCTCGACGCCGTCGAGCAGGCCATGTCGCTCGGCTGCCGCGACGCCGAAGCGTTCGTCGTCCGCGGGCGGGTCTTCCTCGAACGGAACGACCCGCAGACGGCAAAGCTCGACTTCCAGGAAGCGGTTCGCATGGACGAGGAATTCGCCATGGCGGAGAGCTACCTGGGCCGCGCCTACCTCGACGAGGGCGATGTCGAGCAGGCCCTCTCGCACTTCCAGCGCGCCGTCGAGATCGATCCCGAGCTCGGCGTCGGATACGAGGGACTCGGGCTCGCGGCCTACGACAACGGCGATCTCGAGCAGGCCAAGGAAAGCCTGATGCGCGCCGTCTCCCTCGACCGCGGTCTCGCCGACGCCCATCTGGTCCTCGCGCGGATCCAGCTGCGCGAGGGCGACGTCCAGAGCGCCGAGGGATCCCTTCGCGAGGCCAAGCGCAACGACCCGCGGGTCATCGAGACCTACGAGGCGCTCGGTCAGATCCACGAGTCACGCGGCGAGCTCGAACTGGCCGAACGCCAGTATCTCGATGCTCTCGACATCGATTCCGAGTCGTCGGGGGCGCTCGTGTCGCTCGCGACGATCCTCGTCGGCACCGGTCGATACGACGACGCCGAGCCCCGCGTGCGGGAGGCGCTACGCCTCGACCCCGACAACGGCCGCGCCCGGATCCTCCTCGGCAGCATTCTCTACGATGACAACGACGTTGCCGGGGCGATCGAAGCCCTCGAGATCGGGGTCGCGACGAGCCCCGACGAGTTCGAGGCGACGCTGCTCCTCGGGATCCTGTATCAGTCGCAAGGCCGCTCGCGGGATGCGATCACGCAGTACCTGACGGCCAACGCCCTGGACGAAAGTCGCGTCGAGCCCATCAAGAATCTCGGGCTCGCCTACATCGCCGAAGGGAATCCCGAACAGGCGCGCGACCGCCTCGAGGAAGCCTACGCCCTCGACGAGGACGACGCGATCACGTGCTACGCGCTCGGTTTCCTCTACCGGGATCAATTCGGGGACGATGAGCGCGCGCGCGAGCTTCTGAGGCGTTACCGCGATCTCGGCGGCGCGGATCCGGTCGCCCTCTCCTGGCTCGACAACTAGCCGGCGACGCCCCGCCCTCGCACGAAGCCTACGACTCCGCTGCCCCTGCCGACGACCTCTACCAGCGAGGCGTGCGCGGCATCGAGTAGCTCCGGAAATCCGACTCGAGCTGCGCGAGGTCCGTCGTGAGCAGCACCTGCATGGGATCGTCGGCCGGCACCGCCTCACCGCGCAGCACCTTTCTCAGGTAGTCGCGGAACGGCGCCTTCACGACCTTCCGCGTCTGCGGATCCACCTCGATGCGCGAGTCTTCACGCTCGTGCAGCAGGTAGTAGAAGAGCATCCCGATCTCGAGGAAATGCTCGGGCGTGTAGTTCTGCATGACGTCGCTTCGAAGCTGCGCCAGCGGGACGAAACGGGTCGAGCGCATCGCGTTCCAGCCGGACACGACATTGTCGAAGCCCCAGTGAAGCTCGAAGTAGCACGACAGTCCTTCGTCGATCCACAGCGGAGCCGGCGCCGGGGTCGTGCGCGCGAGGTATTGCGAGAGCGCGGCGTGCGTCACGAACTGACGGCCGCGGAGCTCGTCGCGCATGTAGTACGTGACGGCCGGCCGCGAGGCATCTCCCGAGTGGTAGAAGCCGCCGTACTTCGAGGAGTGCCAGCCCGGCCCCATCTGGTTGTAGGTATTGATGTCGGGCAGGATCCACACGTTGAAGAGGTCGCCCTCGATCTGCGCGTCCCCGAGGATGTACCGGAACCAGGCGAGCATCGTCTCGAGGCCGCCGGCAATCTTCTCGGCGAAGCCCCGGCTGCGCGTGGTGCGGACGCGGTAGTGCTGGCTTTCGTACTCCCAGGCGTTCTCCCAGCGCGATCGATCCGGGAACAGCCGCGTCCGGGACTCGAGGGCGGCCTGCGCGCGCTCCACGAGCTTCGACAGGGCCGTCTGCCGGATGGTCTTGCCCTCCTCGGCCTCCGCCGGTGCGGGCGAGGCGACCGCGACGGTCGTCCCGCCGCCGACCAGCGACGCCGCGACGACGGCCACCAGGGCCAGGGAACCGAAGACAACGAATCGGGCTCGGGATCGCGAGAGCATGGGACCTCCTGCAGTTGGGCTCGTAACGAATATACGAAGGCGGCGGTCCGACGGCGAGTCGTTCTCGCGGAATCAGGCGTTTCGCTTGACGACGACCACGGTCTGGTCGTCCTCCTGGGTCCCGTAGGAGAAGTCCCGAACCGCGTCGAGGAGGCGATTCACGATGACCTCCGCCGATTCGCTGCGGCTCGCCTTCAGGATCTCGTCGATCCGCTCCTCCCCGAAGATCTCGCCGTGCCGATCGCGGGCCTCGTTCAGCCCGTCCGTGTGGACGCAGATGATCTCGCCCGGCTCGATCCGCACGACCCCTCGGCCGTAGCGTGCCCCGGGATGGATCCCGAGGACCGGGCCTCCCTCGCGCAGCTCTCGCACGCCGTCCTCGGCCACGTGCAGCCCGGGGTGTCCGGCGACGGTGTAGATCATCTGGTTGAGCCGGTCGATCTCGCCGTAGAACAGCGACACGAACCGCCCGAGCGGCGCCTGCTCGCACACGATCTGGTTCACGCGCTTGATCATGCGCGTCGGCTTGATCTCGCCGATGATCGCCATGTGCACCGCGGTGCGGATATCGCGCGCCATCAGCGCCGACGGCAGGCCGTGTCCGGACGCGTCCGCGACGACGACCGCGAGGTTCTCCTCGTCGACGCTGATGAAATCGAAGAGATCGCCTCCCACCCGCTCCTTGTCCGCCGCGAGCGAGCACCCGTGGATGTCGTAGTCGCGGTACGACGGCATCTCCTTCGGAAGGATGCTCGTCTGGATATCGCGCGCCTCGCGGACGATCCACTCGAAGTGGTCGGCCTCGAGCCGGCGGTTGGTGACGTGACGGAGGATCTGCAGGATCCCGATGATGTCCTCGTGGTGCTCGAACGACGTCGACGTGACGTCGAGCGAGAGGACGTACTGACCGTCGTCTCCGAACGCGATCGCCGCGTAATCCTGAACGCCCAGATCGCGCTCGAGCGCCTCGTTGTACTCGGGATCGTCGGGACGGATGAAGGCCGTGCCCTCGGAGACCACGCGGCGGATGACGCCCTCGTCGGCGCGGATTCGGTAGCTCGAGGGAATCTCCTTGCGCCCCCCGTGGCGATCGATGATGCGGTACTCGTCGCTGCTGCGAACCCAGATCCGCCCCCCGATGATGGGGATGTGAGTGTCGTCGACGAGCGATCGCAGGAGCCGACCGAGGTTCTCGACCGCGCTCTCCGAGCCCTCCATCTCGTTCACCGACTCGATGAGCCGTCGGTGCAGAGCCCGGGCGTCGACGTCTTCGTTCGGGTCCTTGCGAATGCTCACGGGTGGGTCCTCCGCGCCGGTGTCGAGGCTGCGGGAGGATAACAAACGCTATGGTAAACTGAGCGCGTCCGATCTCACCCCGAAGCGGAGGCTCCGACCATGACCGCGACCGACCGTCGCACCCGACTTCTCGACATCCTCGTGCAGCAGTCCCTTCGCTTCGGCTCGTTCAAGCTGGCGTCGGGTCAGATGAGCGACTATTACATCGACGGCAAGCTCACGTCCCTCCATCCGGAAGGCGTGAACCTGATCGCCCGCGAGATGATCGACCTTCTCGCCGGCCAGTCGATCGACGCGGTCGGCGGCGTCACCCTCGGTGGCGACCCGATCGTGGGAGCCATCGCGGCGATCAGCCACGAGGTCGGCACTCCGCACCGGGCCTTCATCATCCGCAAGGAATCGAAGGGGCACGGCACCGGGAAGATGATCGAGGGCCTCGAGCTCGACGGCAATCACAGCGTGGCGGTCATCGAGGATGTCGTCTCGACGGGAGGCTCGGCGCTTCGCGCGATCGAGTCGGTCCGCGCCACGGGGGCCCGGATCGCGATGGTGCTGACGGTCGTCGACCGGCAGATGGGCGCCGAGGACGCGTTCCGGGAGGCCGGACTCGAGTATCGCTTCCTCTTCACGCGCGACGAGCTGCTCGCGCGCGCCGAGGCGCTGGGCCTGCGCCCGAGCGCCTCGACCTAGACCGGCCGGCAGCGCCGGCGGCCAGCAAAGCACCGGGTCGGCCAGCAATCTCCGGGTCCGCCAGGAGAAGCCGGGTCCGCTACTCGTCGATCTCCATCAGGAGCTGGAAGGCCCGGCGGCCCGCATCCCCGTGAGGATCGAGCTCGACGGCGCGACGGCAGTGGCTGCGCGCCTTCGTCGGGTTGCCTTCCTGGTAGTAGCAGTTGCCGAGCGTGTAGTGGCCCCAGGCATCCTCGGGCGCGATCTTCAGCTGGATCGAGAGCTGCTCGATCGCCGCCGCCCAGTCCTGCTTGCCCGCGTAGATACGGCCCAGACCGCGGCACGCCCAGTAGTAGTTCGAGTCGAGGCGCTGCGCGTGGCGGAAGTAGCGGACGGCCTTGTCGATCAGGCCCTTCTCCTCGTAGCCGATCGCGAGGTTGGCGTACACGTCCTTGTTCGCTCGGTTCCATCGCCGCGAGACCTGCCAGCAGCGGATGGCTTCCTCGACCTGGTTCATGTTCGCGTGGCAGAGACCGAGCTCCGCGTACGCGTCGGCGAGGGTTTCGCTATCGATCAGATGCCGCACGGCCTGGCGGTAGTACTGCACGGCCGTGTTCAGCTTCTTCGATTCCTTGTACAGGTAGCCGATGTTGCGGTGCGCCTGCCCGAGGCACTCGTCGTGGGAGATCGCCTTCTTGTAGTAGACGAGCTTCTCCTCGCGACGCGTCGAGAGTCGACGAGCGCGCACGAAGTAGCGGTACGCGTCGTACGAGCGGGTCATCGGGTTGCGCAGGCGGTACTTGTAGTAGTTCTTGCGATCCGGGCCCGCGAGGTAGCGCCAGGCGAGCCGCTTCTTGGCGGTCTCGAAGATCTGACGCTGGATCTGCAGCAGCTCCTCGACGTCGAGCTCGAAGCGGTCGTGCTGCGACGGATCGGCGATGTTCTTGACGTGGAAGTCGAACGGCAGCACGTCGACCTTGCGGCCCTCGAGCAGTCGGAGCTCGACATGGATCGAGGCCGATTCGATGCGGTACGTGCCGTCGGCCACGCAGACGTCGATCTCGCCCGCGAGAAGAGCCGAGGCGTCGGCCGTCTTCAGCAGCTCGCGGACGTCCGCCGCGGCCTTCGAGCGCCCCTTCTCCTCGAGCTCGTCGGGAGAGTAACAGGGGGCGAGGTCCACGAGGTGGACGCGTCCGATGAAGCCGAACAGCTCCTGGACGCCGTACACGAGCACGTGCTCGAGCTCGTGGAGCTCCTCACGGGAGGAGCCGAGGGCGAACGGAAGAACGGCCAGGGTCCGCGGCTTCTTCGTCTCGCGCGTCGAGGTACGGGACGGGCGGCGGGTCTTCGTGCTGGTGGTCGGCGACATATCGATCTCGAGCTCAATTCGTCGGGTCATGGCTCCTACCTTCTTTTCGGGACAAGGCGACCTATCGGAGTCTCGCCGACAAAAGTTTAGGGGCGGCCCGGGGGGCCGATTTCGCGCCCTCTCCGGGCCCGGGGCGGCGTCGCTGGAAACACCGTGGAATCGAAAGTTATGATGACCGCCGTCGTGCGGAGGGCGTCTTTCCGCCCTTCCCGAAACCCGGTTCCCCGGCCTCGTGAACGCGGCACGGAATCGGTTTTCGAGCGACTCTTTCCCTACACGTTCGCGTCGCCGCGGACAGCCCCGAAGCGCTACCGAGAACACCAGAAGATCAGGAGGCAGAACGACCATGCTGACGCAGGAGATCAAGGGCCAGCTCCCGGACGTCGATCCTGACGAGACCCAAGAGTGGCTCGACTCGATTGAAGCGGTCACGACTCTGCAAGGGGGTGCACGCGCGCGCTTCCTGATCCGCACGCTGCTGAAGAAGGCCCACATGCTCGACCTCGGCCTTCCGGTGCTGGTGCAGACCCCGTACATCAACACGATTCCGCCGGAGAACGAGCCGCCCTACCCCGGCGACGAGGAGATGGAGCTCCGCATCCGTCGTCTCATCCGGTGGAACGCCGTCGCGATGGTGATGCGCGCGAACATGAAGTTCCCGGGCATCGGCGGTCACATGGCCACGTACGCCTCGGCGGCCTCGCTCTACGAGGTCGGCTTCAACCACTTCTTCCGCGGCAAGAACCCCGAGATGGGCATCGGCGGAGGCGACCACGTCTTCTTCCAGGGACACGGTTCGCCCGGTATCTACGCCCGCGCCTTCCTCGAAGGACGCCTGGACGAGGGACACCTCGATCGCTTCCGGCGCGAGATCGAAGGCAACGGCCTTCCGTCGTACCCGCACCCGCGGACGATGCCTCATGCCGGAGTTCTGGGAATACCCGACGGTGTCGATGGGCCTCGGCCCGATGGCGGCGATCTACCTCGCACGGTTCAACCGCTACCTGCAGAACCGCGGCATCAAGAACACCGAAGACTCGCGCGTGTGGACGTTCATCGGTGACGGCGAGACGGACGAGCCCGAGACCCTCGGCGCCCTGACGCTCGCAGCCCGCGAGAAGCTCGACAACCTGGTCTTCATCGTCAACTGCAACCTGCAGCGGCTCGACGGC